>DATBKN010000450.1:0-3075 GCA_036555845.1 Gemmatimonadaceae bacterium
AGGTCGAAGGCGACCCGCGCAATAACTACATCGCGCGCATGCAATGGGCCGGGAATTCGAACGAGGTCGCGATCCAGCAGCTCAATCGCAAACAGAACCGGCTGCGTCTTCTGTTCGGCGACGCCACAAGCGGCAGCGTCAAATCCGTGCTCGTCGAGTCGGACTCTGCATGGGTCGAGCTGTGGGACAACAGTAGCCTTTTCTCCGACCGGCAGGATCATCTGCGATGGCTCTCGAACGGCTCGCGCTTTTTCTGGGTCAGCGAGCGCGACGGCTGGCGCAGGCTATACGCAGTGACTCGCGACGGCGCGCGCCTGACACCGATCACGCCGCCAGGAGTCGACATCACGCAGATCACGGCGACGGATGAGGAAGGCGGCTGGGTGTATTACATCGCGGCGCCCGACGATCCTACGCGCCGCTATCTCTATCGCGTCAAGCTCGACGGATCGTTCGCGGCGACGCGCCTAACGCCTGCCGATCAGCGCGGCACGCACTCGTACAACATGTCGCCGCACGGCAAGTGGAGCGTGCACACGATCTCGACGTTCGACACACCGCCTGTCTTCGATCTCGTCGAGCTGCCTGCGCATCGCTCGGCGCGCACGCTGCAGGACAACGGCGAATTACGAAAGACACTCGCCACGGTGCGACCAGAGCGCGCCGAGTTCTTCCGCGTTGACGTTGGCGATGGCGTGCAGCTCGACGGCTGGATGATGAAGCCGAAGGACTTCGATCCGGTGAGAAAATACCCGGTGCTCTTCGAAGTGTACGGCGAGCCGGCCGGCACGACCGTGAACGACGCCTGGGGCGGCGCGCAGACGGTCTGGCACCAGTATTTGGCGGACAAGGGATACGTCGTGATGAGTATCGACAACCGCGGTACTCCCGCGCCGCGTGGCCGTGCATGGCGAAAGTCGATCTACCAGAAAGTCGGCGTGTTGTCGTCGCAGGATCAGGCGAATGGTCTGCGCGCGATCATCGCGAAATACTCGTTCGTCGATGCGACGCGAATCGGCATTTGGGGATGGAGCGGCGGCGGCTCGATGACGCTCAACATGCTCTTCCGCTATCCCGATCTCTACAAGACCGGAATGGCCGTCGCGCCAGTTCCCGATCTGCGTCTGTATGATACGATCTATCAGGAACGGTACACCGGACTGCCTGACGAGGATCGTGAAGCATATGAGCAAGGCTCGCCGCTCAACTTCGCCGGCCAATTAAAGGGGAACTTGCTCGTCGTGCACGGCTCGGGTGACGATAACGTGCACTATCAGGGTACGGAGCGACTGGTCAACGAGCTGGTGAAGAACAACAAGCAGTTCCAGCTCATGGTCTATCCCAACCGGACGCACGGGATTTTCGAGGGCGAAGGGACGACAGTGCATCTGTTCTCGCTCCTGACGCGCTATTTGCTGGAGCGTTTGCCGCCCGGTGGACGACCCGCGATGTAGGGAAACGTCGTAGCTGTCAGCAACCAGCTGCCGGCTGACAGCTGACAGCTTTTGTTTGATGCCGTTGCCGCTTGCGTCAGCGGCTGCGCGGGCGCATAACGGGGCGCCATGACAACATCGGGAGCCCGCGAGACCTTCACTTCGCGCCTTGCCGCCGTGGTGACGATGATCGGCGTCGCGACTGGCCTCGGCAACATTTGGCGCTTCCCGTACATGGTCGGGAAGTTCGGCGGCGCCGCGTTCGTGCTGATCTACACGCTCATCGTCGTCGCCATCGGCGTTCCCGCGCTCATGGCGGAGTGGGCGTTAGGCCGCCACACACGACGTGGGCCGGTCGGCGCGTTCGCGGCTGGGGGACTGCCGTTCGGGCGCGCGGCGGGCTGGTTCTTCTTCTTCATCGTGACGGCCGCGACGGCGTACTACACAGCCGTTGTCGGCTGGGTGCTGTACTACGCCTTCGCGCAACTCGCGACGCCGTTCATGAAGATCAACGCCGCCGCCGTACTTCCGCCTAACGAAGGCTTCTCGGCGACGTCCTTTGTGCTGCAGCTCGTTTGCACTGGCCTCGTGATCCTGAGCTGCGCGTTCGTGCTGATCAAGGGCCTGCGAGCGGGCATCGAGAGGGCGAGCATGATCGTGATGCCGCTGCTCGTCATCATTCTGGTGATCTTGCTGGTGCGCGCTCTCACGCTCCCGGGCGCAATGGCCGGAGTTCGATGGTACATCCTCGAATTGCGCTGGGCGGACATCAACGCGAAAGTGGCCATGGCCGCGTTAGGCCACGCCATCTTCTCGCTGTCGCTGGGCGGGACGTTCATGGTCGTCTACGGATCGTACCTGGCGCCGCGCGAGCCGTTGCTCAGCAGCGCCGTCTGGACGACGTTCGGCGATACCGCTTCGGGCCTGCTTGCCGGGCTCGCGATCATCCCCGCGGTTTTTGCGTTCAACCTGGAGCCCACGTCGGGGCCTGGGCTCATCTTCGCCACGCTACCCCAGGTATTCGCCGAGATCCCCATTGGCTGGATCTTCGGCTTTCTCTTTTTCGTGGGCCTGCTCGGTGCGGGCTACCTCTCTGACATCGCGGCGTTCGAAGTGCTGGTGGCGGGGCTGACAGACAGCACGCGCCTAACCAGATCATCCGCGACCTGGATGATTGCCGCAGTGGTCTTCGTCCTTGCCATCCCGCCGACGATCAACAACGCCATCTTCGTCCCCTGGGACCTGACGTTTGGCAGCGGTATGCAGACGTTAGGCGCGCTCATGGCGGTTATCACGCTCGCCTGGTGCCTCGATCGCGGAGCCGCGCTGGCTGAGCTGTCGAGCCAGGGCGAGCGACCCGTCCCGGCGTGGCTTTTCTATTGGATCCGTTTCGGCGTGCCGGCCGCGATCCTCGCCGTCGGGATCTGGTGGCTCATGACCAGTGTGATCGGAGTTACGGCCGCGGAGTAAGCTGCCTTTAAGAGCTTTACCACAGAGAACACAGAGTTGAAATGAGAAAGGCCTTCCTCCGGCGGTCGCGGCGTCACCGATAGTTTGGTGCGCCAAGAAGGTGACCGTTCACGGGCTTGTGGGCCCTATTACCGGAGGTCGGCCATGTCTGCGACAGCGAACCTAACGATTG
>DATBKN010000451.1:0-9067 GCA_036555845.1 Gemmatimonadaceae bacterium
TGTGATGCCGATTGTCGCCCTCAACGGGCTGCCCGTTGGCGACGGGCGGCCGGGGCCCATCACGATGTCACTGTACGAAGCACTCGTCCCGCGACTCTCCGCGACCGGCGCGGCAGCGACTGTATAATGCGCAGAATCGGCGTCGTCATTGCGGCGGCGTGCCTAACGTTAAGCGTTACGGCGCTCGCGCAGCCGCCGGCGAAGCCGCGCGTGCACATCATCGCGACCGGAGGCACGATTTCGAACCTGGGCGGCACGTCGCGACGTACCGTCGACGAGCTCGTCGCCGCGATTCCCGCGCTGGCGAACGTCGCTCAGGTCACGTTCGAGCAGTTCAGCAACATTGCGTCGGGCGCGATTACGATCGATCACTGGCGCAACCTGGCCCGCCGTATCGCGCTCTTGTCTGCCGCAGCCAACGCACCTGCCGGCTTCGTGATAACGCACGGTACGGACACGATGGAAGAGACGGCCTTCTTTCTCGACCTGACGACGTCGCCGTGTGTTCCGGTTGTTGTGACGGGAGCGATGCGGCAGGCGGACGCCGTCGGCGCCGACGGCCCGGCGAATCTGCTGAACGCCGTGCGCGTCGCGGCATCGCCTAACGCGCGAGGACTGGGTGCGTTGATCCTGATGAATGACGAGATCTTTCGCGCGCACGATGCCACCAAGTCCAACGCGTCGCGGATGGACGCATTCACGGCGCCTGACGCCGGCCCAGTCGGGGTGGCGGATCCCGATTCTGTCGTTGTCTACCGCCGAGGCGCGTCGCGACCCTGCGCGCCTGTTTTCGACGTGGCGTCGCTCGCCGAGTTTCCACGCGTGGATGTGATCTATGCGCATATCGGGGCCGATAGCGTACTGATCGACGCGGCGGTCGCGGCGGGAGCGCGCGGAATCGTCATCGCGAGTGTGGGTCGCGGCGGAGTGCCTCCGCTGCAAGGAAGCGCGGCGCGACGCGCCGTGGAGCGCGGCGTCGTGATCGCGATCTCGACGCGCACAGGGAGTGGTCGCGTGGCTCAGGGCTTCAGCGCGGACACGGGAAAGACACGTGGTGCGGTCATTCCGGCGCAGGAGCTGAATCCGCAGAAGACGCGCGTTCTACTGATGCTGGCGCTTGCGGCGAAATACGATGCTCGTCGAATCGCCGAGTTGTTCCGCGCGCCTAACTAGCAAAGAGAACCAAAGCTGTCGGCTGGCAGCCGACGGCTGACAGCAGCTTCTTGCTTTTCTGCGGCTACGCGACTTGTAGGCGGTCGTGCGTGCGCAGCGCGGGCTGCGGCGGACTCTTGAGGACGTAACCGACGCCGATCATCCAGACTGCGCCGACTGCCGCGAAGACGTAATACAGCGCCGACGGCACCGCGCGAGGCGCCACGAGCATCAGCGCGCCCGTGAGAATGGATCCGAAGCCAGCCAGCACTCCAACATAGCGCAGGAAGCGTGGAAATCGGTCGCTGCGCGCGACTGACATGCCAATGAGAACAAACGGCACACCATGGAAGAGCACGACGACCGCGATCCACGTACCGCTGAGCACCATGAGCAACATCTCCGACGCGCGCACAATCTCGGCGCGATCAACGATCGGGGCGGTGGACCAATCGTTGGCGAGCGACGTGAGCGCCGAGCCGCTGATGAAGGAATCGATCAGGTGCAGCGTGGTGCCCAGCACCATACTCACGACACCTATCGAACCGAGGAAGCGCGCCATCGTCTCGTGAAATGTGGTGTTGAGGCCGATAAAAGCGCCTATCCAGAGGACGGAACCAGCCGCGAACGCCAGCTGCACCGTGGGCCAGTACCAGCGCGGCTGTGATGCGATCGCTTGCAGCACCGTTTCTGCCTCACTACCAAACGTGAGACCGCCGAAGCCGATGCCGGCAGCCATCAACAGGGCCGCGCCGATCATCGCGCTCCACCCTCCAATGCGCCGCATGAGTGCCGCCAAAGCGTCGTCGTCGTCCATAGATCTCCGGTTCATGAACTAGCGCAAGCGATGTGCCGACCGCGCCGCGCCTAACTAGGGGTAATCACGGAGGCTCGCGCCGTGAGGCGTCGCACATTGATTTGGGGCGGTTCTGGCGATGTGCGGAATGCGTCCCGGGAGAGCTAACTGCGCCCGTGGCGCGAGGTTATCTTGCCGCCCCACCGTCCAATTAATCAGCTGGCCTCATGCGCATCAGACCCCTCCTTTTCGCCGCAATCCTCACCCCTGTCGCCCTACTGGCCCAACCAGCGCGCATTGTGTCCAGTCCCGAGCTCGACGCCGCGCTCGCCAAAGTGCGCACGGACAACGAGTGGACCCTTTCTCAGCAGGTATCGCTTTGCGAAATCCCGGCACCGCCGTTCAAAGAACAGGCGCGCGGCGCCGAACTGAAAAAGCGCTTCGAGTCGTTAGGTCTGCGCAACGTCCGCATCGACTCGGAGGGTAATGTAATCGGTGAGCGCCCCGGAGATGGAAGTGGGCCCGTCGTTTTGATCTCGGCGCACCTCGATACGGTGTTCCCGGAAAGCACCAACGTTAGGGTCACGCGCACCGGCACGCTGTTCAAAGCGCCGGGAATCGGGGACGATTGTCGCGGCCTCGCGGTGCTCCTTGCCTCGATCCGCGCGATGAACAGCGCCAAGGTGCACACGTTAGGGACGATCCTCTTTGTCGGCACGGTGGGCGAGGAAGGACCGGGAAACCTGCGAGGCGTGCGGCACATGTTCACGAAACAGAGCCCCGCGCCAAAGATCGACTACTTCATTTCGATCGATGGTACCGGGTTAGGCATAACTAATAAGGCTGTCGGGAGCCATCGCTATTACGTGGCATACAAGGGCCCAGGGGGGCACAGCTTCGGCGCGTTCGGCATGGCGAATCCGATCCACGCGTTAGGGCGCGCGATCGCGCTCATCGATGACATCAAAGTGCCGACCACGCCGAAAACAACTTTCAATGTGGGGATCATATCCGGTGGGACCTCGGTCAACACGATCTCGCCGTTAGGTGCGATGGACGTGGACATGCGCTCGGAGTCCCCCGTCGAGCTCATGCGGGTCGATTCGCTCTTTCGTATGGCTTTGCAACAGGCCCTGGACGCCGAGCACGCGCGCTGGCCGACTTCACGGGCCAAGCTGACGCTGGAGATTCAGGATCGCGGCGTTAGGCCGGCGGGCGGCACCCCCGATTCATCACTCATCGTACGAGTCGGCCTCGCCGCGGCTCAGAAACTCGGCTTCGACAGCGACCTTGGGGCGAGCAGCACCGACTCGAACATTCCGATGAGTCTCGGGATACCGTCGATCACAATCGACGGCGGCGGGCGCGGTCAGGGCGCGCACTCGACGAGCGAATCGTACGATGACACCGATCGCGGCTGGTTAGGCCCGCAGTGGGCGATCCTGATTATCTCCACGCTGGCTGGCCCCAAGCAGTGAGCGTCACGCTCCGGCATCAGAGTTGGTGGCGATTCCGTAGGCCTTGAGTTTGCGCCACAAGGTGGTGCGTCCCATGCCTAACAACTCGGCGGCACGTGAAACCATGCCGTCGCTGTGTTCCAGAGCGGCCAGGATCGTAGCGCGCTCGGCATCGTGCGACGGCGGGGCGCGATAGCGGGCCTCATGCTGCGTGGCGACCGCTTCACGAACGCCGGCCGGCAGATGCTGCGTTTCGATGCGGCCGAACGCGGCGTGGATCGCCGCTAACTCGAGAGCGCCTAACAGCTCGCGCACGTTACCCGGCCAGTGATACGTGCGCAGCGCTCGGAGGGCGAACGCAGAACAGGACAGACCGTCCCCGTGCGGAGTGCGCGCGCGTAGCCCGTCGAGTCCATGCGCGACCAGCAGCGGGATGTCCTCGGGTCGCTCGCGCAACGGTGCGAGCTTGATCGGAAAGACGTTGAGCCTGTAGAGGAGGTCCTCACGAAACGTGCGCTCGCGCACCAGCGCCTGAAGATCGCGATGTGTGGAGGCGATGATGCGTACGTCGACGGGCAGCGAGCGGCTCGCGCCGACGCGAACGATTTCGCGTTCTTGCAGCACCCGCAAAAGGCGTTGCTGCAGCGGCAGACTCATGTCACCGATTTCGTCGAGCAGGATCGAGCCCCCCGAAGCGGCTTCAAATACACCAACGCGGTCACGTACCGCTCCCGTAAATGCGCCTCGGACATGCCCGAACAGCTCGCTCTCGAGCACACCTTCGGCGAGCCCTGCACAATTGACAGCCACGAAGGGACCGCTCGCCCGAGATGACGCGGCGTGGACGGCGCGGGCTACGAGCTCTTTCCCCGTACCTGTTTCGCCAAGGATAAGAACAGTCGCGTCGGTGGGAGCCACGCGGGCGATCGATTCGAGGACCGCACGCATCGCCGGCGAGCGGCCGACGAGCCCGTGGGACGCCGGGTGACTCGTTAGGCCCGGACGTCGGTCCAGCGCGTCGGCGATACGAGCGAAAAGCATCTCGGGCTCGACTGGTTTTGTCAGAAAATCGTCGGCGCCCACATGCAGCGCGCGCACGGCACTATCGATCGTCCCGGCGCCACTGATCATCAGGACCGGGATCGGCTCTCCCCAAACACGCAGCGCTTCGAGAAACGCGAGTCCGTCCAGGCCGGGCATGCGCAGATCGAGCAGCATGAGATCGAATGGTAGCGAACGAAGTTGAGTGACGGCCTCATTCGCGTCACCGGCGAGTCCTACCTCGTAGCCCTCGCTGCGCAGCAGCGCGGCG
Source organism: Gemmatimonadaceae bacterium (assembly GCA_036555845.1). Lineage (GTDB taxonomy): Bacteria > Gemmatimonadota > Gemmatimonadetes > Gemmatimonadales > Gemmatimonadaceae > DASYRX01. The sequence goes on from DATBKN010000451.1 coordinate 4,718, forward strand.
GTAGACAGACGGAAGGCACGATCATCGTCGACGATGAGTAAGCGCGCCATCATTGCGCCTCTCCACGTCGCGCGTCAGTCGACGGTTCGCCGTCACCGATCGCCGGCAGCACGATCCGAAACTCCGCGCCGCCTCCCACGCGGTTGACTGCCGTAAGACTCCCGCCTGCCGTTCGCACGATTCCCTCGGCGACGAACAAGCCAAGTCCAACGCCTTGCACGCTTTCCTTTGTCGTAAAAAACGGATCGAAGATGCGAGGGAGCGCTTCTGGCGTGATGCCCGGTCCATTGTCCGCCACGCGCACGACGACAGTTTCGGCATCACTTGACACCAGAATATCTATGCGCGGCTGGCCCCCTGGCCGCGCGAGTTGAACCGCCTCGCGCGCGTTCTGCACGAGGTTGAGCAGTACCTGTTTGAGTGCGTCCGGCGCGATGGCAGCGGCGGTGTTTGCATCGCCGTTGACCGATACCACTGCGCCCGCACCATTGCCCGCTCCATCGCCGGCGCTTACCAAGCGCGCGACGTCGCGAGCGACTTGGCTGACGTGTGCGACCTGCAGCGCAGGATCGCGCGGGCGATTGAGATCCAGCATCCGTTCGGCAAGCTCGTGCATCCGCAGGAGCTCGTCGATGGCGAGGGCCGCGTATTCGCGTGCTTCCGCATCGTGAGAGACGCGGCGCTGAATGACTTCGAGCAGATTGCGCAATGTCGCAACCGGATTCCTGATCTCGTGCGCCAGGTGGCCCACTAGCTGGGCGGAAGCCGCGAGCCGCTCGCGCTGCAACATGTCGCTTTGCAGCGAGACGAGTCGCACCGCGCGATCCTCCAGCTCACGATTTGCCTGCTGCAGCTCAGCGAGTCGAGCCGAGAGTGCGCTGCGCATGGCGGCGAACGTCTCAGATACAGTGCTTACCTCTTCGAGGCTGGAGCGCGGGAGCGGAGCGGCGAAGTCGCCTTCGCCTAACGCGCGAGCCGACTGCGCCAGCGCCCGGACTGGGCGAACGACCTGGTTAGCCAGAAGTGCACCGAGCACGAGCGCGAGAATCAGCGCGCCTGTCGCAGAAAAGAGCGCGATGCGGCGCAGCTCCGGGAGGATAGCCAGCTCGCGCCGTATGACGCGCGCGAACACGGCCTCTCCACCGCTGCCTAACGGGGCCGTGACGATCGCAACGCGCTCGCCGTCCGCGAACGCCTCTCTGGAGCTGCTCGCATCGCGCATGCGCGATGCGATGGCGTTGACTATCCCGCGGGTCATCGCGCTGTCGAGCGTGCTGGCGACGGCGCGTCCGCTGGCGCCGGCGATGATGATGACTTCACTTCTTGTTAGACTCCCGAGTGTGCGGGCCGCGTCGTCAGTCAGCGGAATCGCGAAACCTGCCGCACCGACCCAGCGGCCGCTCCATTCGACGGGAGCCAGCGCGAGCGTGTGCACGGCCACCGAGTCTCCCAGGACGTTCACCGGCATGTGGCCCAGCCGGGTTTCGGCAACCGACGCGGAATCGGTCAGCGGTCCTGTCCACAGCTTGCCATCGGGGCCAACGATGACCGGGATCCCGGCCGGCACAGTAGGCCGCTGCTCGTTCGCAATACGGTCGATAGCGGTACGATCGGCACTGGCAAGCGAGCGCGCGAGTGACGGATCGTGGGCGAACTCCTTCGCGTACATCATGAAGGCGTCGTTGATCGCCTTGAACCAGTTGGCGAGAATACCGGGCGCGAGCGCAAGGTCTTTCCGCGCTCGATCCTCCAACGCACCGGCCAGTTTGGAGTGCAGCGCGATCCCCGCCGGTATCATTCCGACGAGGATCGCAACTGCGACTGCTGCGAGGACGGCCCAGCGCAACGTTATGCGGATACGGACTCCGTGCTTGCTGCGCTCATTATGAGAAATGTTCCTCAGCGCGCTGTCAGTCCATACACCGTCGTGGGCAGACCGGACTGCGCGCCCTTTGAAGTCAGAGAGCCGTTGGCGTTGATCCCGAAAATACTGATCCCACCGCTACCGCGATCGAGTGTGTAGAGGATCTGACCAATGATTACTGCGTCGACCGGGTTCTTCTGCGTCGTTCCGGAAACGCCGTTGTCCGTCAGGCGGCGCAGCGTGCCGTTAGCCGCCAAGGCATAGCCGGTTACCGAGTTGCTGCCGGTGTTCGTCACGTACGCATAGCGCTGGTTGCTCGAGATCACGACCCAACACGCAGCCGTTTCCGTGGTTCGTATCGACTCGCTGATCGGAACAATCGTCGTGCCTTCGCCGAAGCGATAGGATGAAGTGGCTGATGCGTTAGGCGCACCGCCAAAGGCTTCGCTCACGACAAGTCTCCCGCTCCTCGAGAACTCGAAGCCGAACGGCGTCATGCCGCTGGACGGATTGGCGGTCATTGCCCCTAGCGTGCCGTTGGCGTTGACGACAAAAACATCGATCTTGTTGGTTCCCTTCTCGGTCACGACGAGTCGCCGTCCCAGGGGATCGAAGGCTACCTGCGCCGGCATGACGCCGCTGCCGCTGAGCGAGCGCGTGCTGCCCGCGAGCGCGGTCAAGTCACCATTTGCGTTTAGAGTGAACCCGGTGACGTTATCGGATCCCGCGTTCAGGACATACACGAAGCGACCGCGTGTCGCGATGCTGACCGGCATCGTGCCACCAGACGCGATCGTCTCCACGAGCGTTAGGCCACCGCCCGCGCCGATGACAAAGGACGATATTTGATTGCTTCCGCCATTCGCGACGAGCAGGAATCTTTCTCGCGCGACTACTACCGACGCCTGTGAGCCGAGTCCGGGCGCGCCGTTTCCTCTGCCGCCGGTCGGCACGTTCGCTACGAACGTCAGCGAGCCATCGCGCGCGCGCGAAAAGACGCTGACTGCGTTGGCTGTCGCGTCATTGGTTTGCGTATAAACGTTGCCAACTGCAGCCTCGCCGGTGCGGTCGAAGACAGCATCATCAGATGTGACAGGAGAGGTGGCGTCGCGCCCGGTACAGGCTGCTAGGCCGAGTGCGGCAAGAATCCTAACGAGCTTCATGAAATTCCTCCGTTGGAATGACAGGTTGATGCGACCTGCATTCGCAACGGAGCCGCCACGCGCTACTGCTGCTGGTCTCAGCAGCGTATGTGTCGACATCACAGCGCACTGCACTGCCGACATTGCATCCGGGTTTTGAAATGCAAGAGTTTCATGAACCCGATCTTGGAAACGACGAAACGCCGTACGAAACGCTGACACGGGCCGCACTCGACGAAAGACAGCGTACTGTGCAGTCTTGATCGCTATGCGAATCTCGCGGAGCGGCAACCTGACCCTCATTGTGCGTCACACTGCGGTAATCGTCGTCGCCGCGGCCTGCGCGTCGCAAAGCGCACAACGTGGCGCTGGCGCCAATGACGGCGTGCGATCACTCATCGCCGCGGAGCGCGCGTTCGCGCGGCACTCGGAGCGCGCGGGGATCAAGGAGTCGTTCATCGCCAACCTAGGGAGCGACGGACTTCTCTTTCGCCCCGGTCCTGTGAACGGACTCAATTGGCTGAACACTCATCCCGCTGCCAAGGGTTATCTGAGCTGGGATCCCGAGGTCGCGGCGATCTCGAGCTCCGGTGAGCTGGGCTTTACGACAGGACCGTGGGAGTTTCGCGCAGCGGGACCGAAGGACTCGGTGAGCGGAGCGGGGCACTACGTGACCGTGTGGAAGCGCGACTCCACGCGCACGTGGAAGATGGCCGTCGACATCGGTACGTCGCATCGCTGGATGGCGAAACCCGAGGACGCCGTCGGCTCCGTCATCAGCCGGGCAAGCACGTTAGGCGCGGAAGCGCAGGAGCAATTGTTCGCCCGCGACTCGGCAGTGGGCCGCGGCGCACCACAGAGCGCGTCGCTGCTTGGCGTCATGGCGGAGGACGCTCGCGCGCATCGGGAAGGGGAAGTGCCCGCGTTAGGCATCGAGAATGTGCGCCGAGCCTTCGCCGGCGACGACCGGCCGTACCACTCCACGCGGCTCGGCGGCGGCATCTCGCGCGCGGGAGACTTCGGCTATACGTATGGCGAATACGAGCTCGTCGCGTCCTTCACGCACCCGGCCCAGCGAGGCTACTACTTGCGACTCTGGCGCCAAGACGAAAATGCGTGGCGCGTCATTCTCGATTTGGCGCAGCCCGCCCGCGCTCAATAGCCCGAGCCCGATCACATTCAGAAATCGAAAGAGCTTTATCGCAGAGTTGAAATGAGAAAGGCCTTCCTCCGGCGGTCGCGGCGTCACCGATAGTTTGGTGCGCCAAGAAGGTGACCGTTCACGGGCTTGTGGGCCCTATTACCGGAGGTCGGCCATGTCTGCGACAGCGAACCTAACGATTG
>DATBKN010000452.1:0-2959 GCA_036555845.1 Gemmatimonadaceae bacterium
GACCATTGCAGAGCTGAAGGACCACGTTGGTGCCACAGTCACGGTGAGGGGGTGGGTGACTCACGTGCGCTCGTCCGGCAAAGTCGCGTTCATCGTGATACGTGACGGCACGGGCGAAATGCAAGCCGTTGTCGTCAAGTCGGCGGTGAGCCCCGATGCCTGGGCGACATTCGCCAAGCTGACGCACGAGACATCGGTCTCAGTGACCGGAGAGGTGCGGGCCGAATCGCGCGCGCCGGGCGGCTATGAGCTCGGAGTCAGCGATCTTATCCTCCTCGGCGCAAGCCCGGTCGATTATCCGATTCAGCCGAAGGAGCACGGCGTCGACTTTCTGCTGGATCATCGGCATCTGTGGCTCAGAAGCCCGCGTCAGGCGGCGATCGCCCGTGTGCGTCACGAGGTCGAGCAGGCGATCCACGACTTTTTCTATGAACGCGGATTCGTTAGGGTCGACACGCCGATTCTGACAGCGGCGATCGGCGAGCGCAGCGGTCTGTTCTCGACGGAGTATTTCGACGAAGGGACCGCGTACCTGGCGCAGACGGGCCAGTTGTACGGCGAAGCGGCGGCGGCGGCGCTCGGACGCATATACACCTTCGGTCCCACGTTTCGCGCCGAGAAATCGAAGACGCGGCGCCATCTCACTGAGTTCTGGATGATCGAGCCGGAGATGGCGTTCTACGATACGAATGACAATATGCGGCTGCAGGAAGACTTCGTCACTTTCCTCGTTAGGCGTGTTCTCGAGCGTCGTTCCGAAGAGCTCAAGGTGCTCGAACGCGATCGCGCCGCCTTGGAGCGCGTGGTCACGCCATTTCCGCGCATCGATTACAGCGACGCGGTAAAGGTCCTGCAGGGAAAGGGAAGCGCTGTTCAGTGGGGCGAGGATCTGGGCGCCGAGGATGAGACGCTGCTCGTTGCCGATTACGCGACGCCTGTCTTCGTGTGCAATTATCCGAAAGAAGCGAAGGCGTTTTATATGAAGGAGAACCCTGCCGATCCGCGCACCGTGCTCTGCAACGATTGTCTCGCACCCGAAGGGTTCGGCGAGATCATCGGCGGCTCGCAGCGCGAGGACGACTACGACAAGATCCTCGCCCGCATCCACGAGGAGAAGCTGCCCGTCGACGCCTACGGCTGGTACCTCGACTTGCGACGCTACGGCACGTTCGTCCACTCGGGATTCGGGCTCGGCCTCGAGCGCACCGTCGCGTGGATTTGTGGCATCCCGCACATCCGCGAAGTCATCGCGTTCCCGCGCATGATGCATCGTCTGCGACCCTAAAGGTCAAAAGCTTGAACCGCGGACTAACGCGGACGAACAGTGACAACCACGAACGCTTGTGGTAACTGCTCGTTAGGCGAGCATAGCGCTCTTGGCGGGGTGCGGCAACCAAGTACTTGCTTTTGCAGTTGTCCGTGTTGGTCCGCGCAGTGTCCGCGTTCGTCCGCGGTGGAAGCAGTTTCGGAACCAAGACGTCTAGCGGGAGCTTGACTCGCTCGCCTTGACCTCGTCCCACAACTTGTCCAGCACCGCGAGCCCGGCCGTCGGAACATCGATGCCGCGCTGCTTCGCCAGACTCTCCATCGACGAGAATCGTCTAACGAACTTCGCGTTCGCCTTGTCCAATGCCAGCGCGGGATGAACCCCCGCCTTACGGCACAGATTCACGACGGCAAAGAGCAAGTCGCCTAACTCCGCCTCCAGCGCGTCGCGCTTTTCGCCGCGCGGCTCACCTTCGCTGAGTATCGCGCGGACCTCACGCGTCTCTTCTTCGACTTTCGCGGCGGGTCCCTCGACATCATCCCAATCGAAGCCCACGCCAGCCGCGCGATCCTGCAGCCGATGCGCGCGGTGCAGCGAGGGCAGCCCAGCGGGCAAGTCCTCGTCAATCGATGATCGCTGCGATGCCTTGAGCTTCTCCCACGGCACGCGCTCGCCGTCACCATACAGGTGCGGATGCCGCTGCTTCATCTTCGCGATCAAACCCGCGGCCACCTCGTTCGCGTCGAACTCGCCGGACTCCTCCGCGATCACGGAATGAAACACGACCTGCAAAAGCACGTCGCCCAGCTCCTCGCGGATTTTCGGGAGATCCAATGTGCGCAGCGCATCATCAAGCTCGTGCGCCTCCTCGATCAAATAGGGCCTCAGCGACTCGTGCGTCTGCACCGCGTCCCACTCGCAGCGCTTCCGCAGATCACGCATAATCGAGAGCGTATCTTCAAGCGTGGCTTTATGTTGCATATGGTCTCCTCGGTCAGTATACTGCGCCCGCCCGCAACTCCCCGTCAATGAACGACCTGCCGAGGCGCGCCTGGGTCGATGTCGACTTAGGCGCGCTCGTTCGCAATGCCCAAACGATGCAGCGGCGCGCGTCCGTTCCGCTGCTCCCGATGGTAAAGGCCGACGCCTACGGACTCGGCGCCGTGCCCGTCGTGCGCGCGCTCGAGAGGATCAAACCCTGGGGTTACGGCGTCGCCACAATCAGCGAGGGTGAAGAGCTGCGCAACGCCGGCATTGCGCGGCCCATCGTCGTCTTCACTCCGCTCCTCGTGGAGGATTTCCTCGCGGCTCGGCGAGCCAATTTGACGCCCACGTTAGGCGATCCCACGGCGATTGCTGCGTGGGCCGAAACCGGATCTCCCTGGCACTTGGCTATCGACACCGGCATGCATCGCGCCGGCATCGCACCCGCCGAGTTGGGCAGCATCGGCGATCTTGTTAGGCGGTCGCCGCCGGAGGGGGCGTTCACCCATTTCTACGCGGCGGATACCGACGTCGACGCCATGGAATCGCAGCAGGCGCAGTTCGAGGCTGCCATAGCCGCGTTGCCTGAACGCCCCCGGTACTTGCACGCCGAGAACAGTCCGGCGATCGAGCGGCAATCGCCGTCGCCGTGGGACCTCGCGCGGCCGGGTATCTTTCTCTACGGCGTCAGCACAGCGACCGACAGCG
>DATBKN010000453.1:0-4206 GCA_036555845.1 Gemmatimonadaceae bacterium
GCTTCGGCGCGTTCGCGCATCGCGTTTTGCAGAGCGCCGTTACACGCCACGCCGCCTCCAAGGACGATTCGACGGCGTGCGAAGGCGCTCGCCGCCCGGATCGTCTTTGCCACCAGCGTGTCGACCAGCGCATCCTGAAACGCGCGCGCGATGTGCGCAGCGTCGGCGCTCAAGTCCCGCGAGGCGCGCACGGCGAGAAGCACGGCTGTTTTCAGACCGCTGAAGGAGACGTCGTAGTAGTCGGCGTCGCCAGGTTGCTGGCCGCCATGCAACATCGGCCGTGCGAAACGGAAACGTGGATCAGCAGCATGGCCATTTCGTGCGAGCTGCTCGACGTGCCGGCCGCCGGGGTAGGGAAGACCGAGCAGCTTGGCGACCTTGTCGAACGCCTCGCCCGCGGCATCATCGCGCGTAGCGCCTAACAAGCGGTACTCACCCCACGCGGCCGCGTCGACAAGCAGTGTGTGTCCGCCCGAAACGAGTAGCGCCGTGAACGGCGGAACCGCGTCGCGGTGCTCCAGCGCTGTCGCGAACAGATGGCCTTCCATGTGATGCACGCCGATCACGTCCCTGCTCGTGGCAAACGCGAGCGCCTTCGCGTAGCTCACGCCCACGAGGAGCGCCCCAACGAGGCCCGGCGCGTTCGTAACGGCGATCGCGTCGACATCATGAACATCGACGCCGGCTTCGCGTAAGGCAGCATCCGTCACCGGCGCGAGAGAACGCAGATGCGCTCGTGAAGCCAGCTCGGGAACGACGCCGCCGAAGACGCGATGCACGTCCTGCGAAAGAATCACGAGAGAGCGCAGGCGTACGTCAGCGCCACGTCCTTCGAGGACAGCGGCTGAGGTTTCGTCACACGAGGTTTCGATGCCAAGTATGCGCATGCTAAAATGGAAGCCTGATGGGCAACTGCTGTTCGGATGACGCGAATGCAGCGGATCGAACGGAGCGAGCATCTGACACTGAGCAAAGCTCATCACATCGGTGGCCAGTTACGCTTTTGCTATATAAAAAAAGCTGTTCGGAAGTTGTGGGCTTATGAACTGCCTGGCAGCGACGAACCAAATCCGGTCCTATCCGACATGTCCGCTTGGTCCGAACAGGTTTTGCCGTTGACGTTCTCAAAAAGGAGGTGCTTCGAAATACTCCCAGGAGACCGATCACTCCTCTGTCACTAAAACCCCGAGATTCCCGGATGACCCAATAGCTGTTCGATAAGCTTTCTATTGGACCGGGAGTCCCAGTTTTCAGCTGAAAAGACACGCCTGCGCAGTTTTCCGTCGCGCCCAATGACGAACGACTCAGGCACGCCGGCGGTTTGAAACGTTGCGCGGATGTCCGCGGCGTCATGCAGAATCTCGAACGTTAGGCCGAGTCGGTCCCGAAAGGCGCGGATCTGTGCGTCGGACCCGGGAGCGTCCACGCTCACCGCGACGATTTTGAGACCATCCTTTGCATAACGAGCGTGCAGCGCCTCCAGGCTCGGCATTTCGACGAGACACGGCTCACACCACGTAGCCCAGATGTTCACGATGACGACGGCGCCCGCATAATCCGCCAGCTTCTTTTCGACGATCGGCGCGTCGACTGTAACGGCGCGAAACGATGGCGCCTCGGCGCCGATCTGCACCGGCGCATGCGAGGTCGTGAGCACCCACGCGCCGAGTCCGCCTAACGTGACGGCGCCGAGTGCGACCAACCGGCCCAGCGGAGTCATTTCAGACGACGTGCGCGCAGAGGCCGCGCAGGACGCCGATCTCCGCCTGCGGGTCAGGCACGCCGAAGACCCCTTGGCCGGCGACGAACGTGTCGGCGCCGGCGCGCCAGCACTGCGCAATCGTGTCGCGGCCGATGCCGCCGTCCACCTCGAGCGCGGCAGTGCTGCCAGCATTATCAAGCATCACACGGGCTCGGCGGATTTTCTGCGGCGACGAAGGAATGAAGATCTGGCCGCCGAACCCTGGATTGACGCTCATGATGAGCAGGACGTCGATTGCGTCGACGACATCGCGCAGCTGCTCCACCGGTGTCGCGGGGTTGAGCGCGACCCCGGCTCTCGCGCCGAGCTCGCGGATGCGCGTGAGCTGGCGATGCAGGTGGGGGCTCGCCTCCTGGTGAATGGTGAGCACGTCGGCGCCGGCCGCGACGAATTCGTCGAAGTGCGACTCGGGTTCCACGACCATCAAGTGCACGTCGAGAGGCAATTTCGTTAGGCGACGCACCGTCTCGATCACCTTCGCCCCGAACGTGAGGTTCGGGACGAAGCGTCCGTCCATGACGTCGATGTGGATCAGGTCGGCGCCACCCTCGACGCAGAGCGCGATCTCGTCGGCGATGCGCGCGAAATCCGCGCTGAGGATGGATGGCGCGATGCGTACGTTCATGGGCGCGGACTCACGCTGAGCACGATGCGATCCGTAGTGCGGATGCCAGCTCCAGCCGCTGGCTGCTGCGAGACCACAATGCCGCTGGATATTCCGGAGCCGGGCGCGGAATCGACGCGCACGCGCGTTAGGCCGAGTTGGTTGAGGACGGTGATCGCTTCCGCCGGGCCGCGCCCAATGACGTCTGGCATTGTGAGCTCGGCGGGGCCGGCGCTCACGACCAGCTGCACCGCAGCTCCTTCGCCGACAACGCGGCCGGCGTCGGGCTTTGTGCGCAGCACTTCGCCGCGTGGCGCACTGCTCGCCTCCTCCTGCACCGTGCCGGCGCTGAGGCCGCTATCCGCGAGCACTTTGCGCGCGTTGTCGAGCGTGAGCCCCGACACCGAGGGCACGCGCAGCTGCCGCGGGCCCGCGCTCACGTCGAGCGTTACTGTCGCCAGGCGCGGTGCGTTCGTGCCGGGGAGTGGTGATTGCGCCACCACGCGGTTGCGCGGCACATCAGCCGACGGCCGCTCGTCGCCTAACGAAAAGCGCAAGCCGACAGAGTCGAGCAGGTGCCGTGCCTCATCCACTGACAAGCCGACGAGCTGCGGTGTCGTGACCTGGCCGCGACCGTTGTCGCCCGGCAGGAAGAAAAGCGCGACGACGACGTACGCGGTGACAAAGCCCGCCAGCGCCGTCAAACCATAGAGCCTGACAGTGCGCCATGGGATGCGGCGCCTCACTCCGTTCGCCCACCTACGCGACGCAGACGAGCGGCGAATGCTCCATCGACGCCATGGCGCTGCGGCAGCACGCGCAGGCGCCCCGCGTCCATCACGGCGTCAGGCACGACGCCATCGCGCGGCGGCTCCAGGTGGAATTCCGGATGCTCGGCGAGAAAAGCCTCGACCTGAGTATCGTTTTCTTCCGGCTCGAGCGTGCACGTGGCATAGATGAGCAGCCCGCCGGGCCTAACGACACGCGCCGCCGCAGCGAGAAACTCTCGCTGCATCGCGCTCAAGGACGCGATGTCGCCGGCTGTGAGTCGCCAGCGCGCATCGGGATGCCGCCTGAACGCGCCCGTGCCGCTGCAAGGGGCGTCCAGCAACACGGCGTCGGCGTTGCGTACCGGCGGTTGCGTCGCGTCAGCCTGCAGCAGGACGATGTTGCGTGCGTCGAGGCGCCGCACGTTCTCGCGCAGCCGCGCAAGGCGCGGGATCGAGCGGTCGGCGGCCAGGACGAGCGACGCGTCGCGCGACAGCTCCAGCGCTTTACCGCCTGGAGCAGCGCAAAGGTCGACAACGCGCGCACCAGCCGGCACGCTTGCATAACGAGCTACAAGCGTGGCGGCCGGATCCTGCACGAAGAAGAGGCCCTGGCGGTACGCTCCGAGCTCCGTGAGTTGCGCGATGCCGCCGGCATTCCCCGCGAGGCTCAGTGAGTCTGGAACGAGCGGGACGTCGTCCGTCGCTATGCCGGACGCGTCGAGCATGGCCTCGAGTTGCTCCCGTACTATTCCGAACGGGCGCAGGATCACCGGCGCTTCGGTGTTGTTCGTGGCGAGCAGCTGCGCAGTTTCCGCGGCGCCCCAACGTGCCACCCAGCGCGCGACGAGCCAACGCGGATGCGAGTACTCGAGCGCGAGCCTGTCGATGGGATCGCTGACGACTCGTTCTCGCAGGGGGTCGAGCGTGTCGCGTTCGCGATCGACGCGACGCAGCACGGCGTTCACCAGCTTGCTGGCGCCCAAACCATGACGACGCTTCGCCAGCTCGACAGTCTGCGCGATTGCCGCATACGATGGTACGCTACGCATGTGCAGCAGCTGATTCGCGCC
>DATBKN010000454.1:0-7571 GCA_036555845.1 Gemmatimonadaceae bacterium
GGATTCACGTTGCGATTGCGCGTTAGGCGAATCACGAACGTCGTGTTGACGGTTTCGTGAGCCGCCAGGAGAAGCAGATTGCTGTTCGCTCTCGGGTCGAACGCGACGGTGCCCACCGGGTAGTTCAGCATGTTGTTGACGGCGGGGTTGTTCCTGCGCATGACGAACGGACGCACGCGACCCGATGTGTCGTTCATCGCGAGCAGATCCTGCGACGATCCCGTCAACGGATAGCGCAAACGCAGCAGATCCTGTTCCTGGAACGCGACGTAGAAGCGGTTGGCAATGGCAGGGTCCGAGAAAACGAAATCGTTTTCGAGCCCGTTGTTGCCGTAGCCGCTCGATCCCTGCGTGGCGTATTCCCACGCTGGTGGATTCGCCTCGATGTTCCGCGTCCCACGGATCCCTTGATGGTCCGCATTGCCAATGACGACGCTGCCGTCTTTGGCGGCGCGATAGAACTGAAGGGTCGTTAGGTTCCTGTTGAGGTTCGTACGGCTCCAGTTGTCGACGTTGAACACCCAGATCCCGCCGTCGTTGCCTACGTAGAGACGTTGCCCATCGGGCGAGAAGGCCAGCGCCTGCATGTCCTCATGCGCAGCGGATCGGGCCGTCCATGTCGAGCCGCCATTTGTCGTTGTGAAGAGATCGGTTTGGCCTGTGGCAATGATGCTCGTGTCTGTGGGATGAATCGCGAGTGCGTGCGTCCAATCGCCGGTCACGCCGCTGTAGTTCCCACGGTAGCCGATATCGCTGCCGCCGAGGTCGTCGAAGCCCACGGAGCTTGTTAGGCGCCATGCCGCGGAATCACCGCCGGCGTCATTGACGACGAGATTGCGGCCAAACTTGGCAACGACGCGACGGTTGTTCGTCGCCAGCCGCATCATCGGCGACGAGTCGCCAAACGTTGCCCACGGCGCCACCAACGACCACGTCTCACCGCCGTCGGTGGAGCGCCACACTCCCTGTGCCCGCACGGCTACGAACAGTTTGCGCTGATCGACTGGATCGCGCGCCAGATCGAGCACCTCCGCATTCTGCGCTGCGAGACGTGGATAGAGAGTGTCCACGCGATCGAAGTTGTTGTTTACCAGTCGCAGGCGGTGTAATCCCGTCCGTCCCGCGACGAGCACCGTCGTTTCCTTCGCGAGGCGCGTGTAGTTACCGGCAGGGATCCTGGTTAGGCCCTCGGCGATGAGCAGCCGGCGAATGTACGAGAACGACTGGTTCACGATTCGCGTCCACGTCGCGCCGTGATCCTTGGTGTGGTACACGAATCCAAGCGCGTTGGCCGTGACGATGTACGCAGAATCGACGGAGGATTTGGCCACGCCGCGCATCTGCAGGTTCTCGAGCTGGTCACTGATTGGCCGCCAGGATGCGCCCGACGCGGTGGCGTCATCCATCACCCAAAGTCCGCCATTTTCTGATGCGGCGTAGACGCGATTTGCTCTGACTGGATCTACGATGATATGTCGAATCGGCCCGCTAGTCTCGAACGGACCCAACGAGCGCCAGGTGTACGCGAAGGTGCAGCCGGACAGGGAAACGGTCGCGGCGAGCAAGAATCGCCAGCGCCACCGCGGCCACGTTAGGTCGCGCGCCAGGTCCTTCAAGGGTCCACCTCGCAAGCGAGAATGTCAAAGATACTGCCGCCGGCGATAATATCAGACGCATGAAGCTGCACGTGATTCTCGCAATAGCTGCGGCCAGTGCCGCCGCCTGGCCGCCAGCGCGCGGCACAGCGCCCCAAAGCGTGCCGATTCGCGTCGGACCTAACGTGCATGTGAGCAGCGCTCGCGCCGGCTCGCCCTACAATGAAGTCGTCATCGCCGCCCACCCGACGGATGCGAAGCGACTCATCGCCTGTTCGATGCTGGAGCCAGGTCCCAACCGGAGCGTCAAGTCAGCGGCCTGGGTCTCGCTTGACGGCGGGGGCAGCTGGTCCAGACCTAACGTGACGACGGCCCACTGGGCCAATGACCCGACCTGCGCCTGGGATGCCAGCGGCACGGCATACTTCGTCCACAAGACGAATGACGGGAGTCCCACGCCGGCCGGCGCCGTCAACTCCGATTTCGACTACCTCGGCATCGAGCGCACGCGCGACAACGGAAGATCGTGGCTACCGATGGTCCGCGGTCCGCAGACAAATGATCGTCCGTTCATGGCGCTCGATCCCCAGGGTCGCTCGCTGTACGTAGCGTACAACGGGCACGTGCACGGCGAAGAGAACCGGCACGACAACGCCAGCTTCCGCAACACTGTCGCGCTCATGCGCTCGGATGATGGCGGAGTGACGTTTACCGCGGCCGCGCAGCGTGCGCTGATGGATCAGAGCGAAGTCGCGGGGAGCAACGCGGGGATGAATGGCATTGTGCTATTGCCCGACGGTTCGGTCGCCGTGCTCTACACGCACATGACGCTCGCCGAGCAACGCGCGTTAGGCTCGGCGACCGGCAAGCCGACCGTTGCACGCAGCGAGTTGATGCTGGTTCGCTCACTGGATCGGGCGCGCTCGCTCGCTGTCGCGACGCGTGTGGCGTCCGTTGTGAGCGGGTACAATCTGCCGCACGCGCGTGGGATCACCGGGACGCTCGCCGTCGACACGAGCCGCGGCGCGCACCGTGGCCGCCTATTCGTCACGTGGGCCGACTATGCGACGGGTCGCGGGCAGATCCTGCTGACCCACTCGGATGATTCGGGTAACTCGTGGTCAGCGCCGCGCGTCGTCAACGATGACTCCGCGTCGCGCTCACCTAACGGCGGACCAGACCATTCGATGGCAACGATCGCGGTAAACCGCGATGGTGTCGTCGGGGTGATGTGGTACGACCGGCGCGACTTTCCGGACAAGAACGGCTACATGCCGCGCTTCGCCGCGTCGCTGGACGGCGGAGTCAGGTTCACGCCGAGCGTGCCAGTGTCAACGGTGCCTAACAAGACGTCGGCGCAGAGGGGTGGCGATTATCACCCGAACGGCGGCGATACCGCGGGACTCGCCGCGGCAGCAGACGGTCGCTTCCACGCGATTTGGATCGACAATCGTACGGGGATCCAACAGGTATGGACGGCGACCGTTTCAATAGTCCGAGCGAAACAGCCGTGATGCGCGCCAGTACCTAACGCACAAGCGCCGTGATTACAGCGCCAGCGGTACGTCTTCCAGGTCGTCGGTCAGCGACTCGACATTCGGCAGCTCGGCGAGCGCACGGACGAACAGCTCGATCGCCTTGGGATCGAAATGCGTGCCCGAGCCTTCCAGGATGTGCTGGCGTACCTTTTCGTCCGACCATCCTGTGCGATACGGCCGGTCCGACCGTAGCGCATCCCAGACGTCCACGACGGCGAAGAGACGTGCAGCGAGCGGGATCTGATCGCCCTTGAGACCGCGCGGGTAGCCACTGCCGTCCCATTTCTCGTGGTGGCAGTAGGGAATGTCCAGGGCCGGCCGCAGATACTCGATAGGCGACAGCAGCTCGACGGCGAAGACCGGATGCAGACGCATGACTGTCCACTCGTCGTTCGTCAGCGGACCCGGTTTGAGCAGGACGGCATCCGGCACGCCCATCTTGCCGATGTCGTGCAGCAGGGCGCCACGCCTAACGTGCACGAGCTCCGGCTCGCTGATCCCGGCCAGCCGCCCAACTCGCATCGTCATTTCGGTCACGCGCTGCGTGTGGCCTTCGGTTTCCTTGTCCCGCATATCCAGCGCGCGCGACCACCCTTCGATCGTGCGATCGTAGGCGAGTGACAGCTCCATATTGGCGTGCTGCAGCCCCTCGAAGGACTTGCAGCTTTCGATGGCCATCGCGGCTTGTCCCGCGAGCGCCTCGCAGAACTCGAGCCAATCGTCGCTGACCTTGTGCGGCTTGCGGAACAGCACGTCCAGAACGCCGATGACTTGCCCCTTGGCGATGAGCGGCACCGCGTACACGGCGCGGATTCCTTCGTCGTCGGCGACTCGCTTGAGGCCCACACTCATTTCGTGCTCCGCGAGGTCGGGCACGGCGATCGTGCGCCGCTCGCGTGCCGCACGACCAGCGACACCGTCGCCTAACGGCACTCGCTCCCTCTCAGCGGCGCGCGTGCGATACCCGATGCTGGCCGAGGTGTCGACTGTGAGCGTGTGCGGATT
Source organism: Gemmatimonadaceae bacterium (assembly GCA_036555845.1). GTDB lineage: Bacteria > Gemmatimonadota > Gemmatimonadetes > Gemmatimonadales > Gemmatimonadaceae > DASYRX01. The sequence goes on from DATBKN010000454.1 coordinate 4,139, forward strand.
GAAGAGGAAGATTACGGCCGCGTCACCGCGCAGCTGCGCCATGATTTCGTGCAAGACGCTCTTGAGCAGCAAGCGCAGATCCGTGGTGCCAAGGATCGCTTGGTCGATGGCTCGCAATGCCTTGAGCCGGCCGAATTGCAGCTCGATACGTTCTTTGGCGTTGGCGATCGCTCGTCCCGCTGCCAGGCGCTCCGTGATGTCGTTCGCCAGCGCGAAGGACGCCGCTCGGCCTTGCAGCTCGATGTCCGTCCTAACGATTTCGACGTCGATGAGCGAGCCGTCTTTCTTCCGGTGCTTCCAGACGCGTTGGCGCGTCAGCGCCTCGAGCGGCTCGGCGATGGTAGAGACGAGATGAGGAATCTCACCCTCGGGACGGATGTCCTTGAGCGTCATCGCGAGGAATTCCTCGCGGCTGTACCCGTAGTGCTCGATCGCCGCCGCATTTACGTCGAGGAACCTGAGCGTGTCGCGCGCGAACACCCACATCGGCACCGGGTTGCGATCGAACATCAGCCGATACCGCTCGAGTGCGCCCTCCAGCTGCTTATGACCAAGCTCGATCTGTTCGGCCATCGCGTTGAACGACGTCGCGAGCTGCCCGAGTTCGTCGTTTCGCGTGACTCTTGCTCGGGCCGAATCCGTTCCAGCGGCAAGCGCGCTCGCCGCGCCCGTAATCTCACGCAGCGGTTTGGTGAAGTTGCGGCTCACGAACACGCCAATGAGCACGCCGATCAGCGCCAGCAAGCCGCCTAACGTGAATGCGCGCCGGAGAAACTGAGCCGCCGGCGCGAGAATCGGTCCCTCGAGGAACTCCACCGCGAGGAGCCAATCCGTCGTGCTCACAGGGACAATGCGCGCGAGTACACGCGGTTCGCTCGGCCGCGCAAACGTGAGAAGGCTCGTGTCCATCATGTACTGCGAAGGAACTCCAGGCACGCTCTTGATGAGATCGTTCCACACCTTTCCGTCGCGGCTGCCTATCAACAAGCGCGCGTTGCTACCGATCAAGTCGGAAAGGCTTTTGATGCCTTGCGGGGTGGTACTCAGCCGCCGCCGCTGAATGAGAAAGCCGAGCAGGGTCGAATCACGCTTGATCGGAACGATCGCTGCCGACTCCAGCGTGTCCGCAGGTCCGGCTGCACGATAGGCGCTCATGAAGCCGACGGGACTCGAGCGCAACGCGCTGATTAGCGCCGCGCGCTCTGTCGCGTCGAGTCGACGCAGCGTTGGGGAACTTGCTAGGCGAACTTCGCCTTGCAAATCCCAGATCTCGAAGCCAGCCACCGCGGAATTCGGCCGCCAGTTCTTGGCCACGACTGCGCGAACCGAATCGGCCGTGAGCTCGTTCGGCGCGGTGAGGTGTGTGTGCACAGCGTCGCTGTTCGCCACCGTGCCCATCGTTGCGTACGACGTTCGGGCGGACGTCTCCAGCAAGCCTTCGAGTTGTTGCGTGACGTGGCTCAGCCGATCTGACGCCGCGGCTATCAGGCCACTGCGGACCTGGAAGTAGGCGAGTATGGTCATCGCCGTCGTCACGACAACGACAATTGCTCCCACACTGAGTGGCAGCTTCCCAGCGATGCTAAATCGCTTGGCGGCAATCATTTAACGCACGTCCATCCCCATAATGCCCCCCCATGGGATCAGCGTACGGACATTGGTTAGAACGAGCCAATAGGTCGTGCGTCACACTTGATTCGCTCCGACGTTGCGCCATCTCACGCTCAGGGACACTCATGTAACTGATGAAGCGTCCACGACTCTCCACATTCTGGGCTCTGCAGCTCGTCGGCTGGTCGGGCTTTTACGTCGCGATGGCGTTCTCGCGCATCGGACGCTTCCCGCTGAGCTACATGCTGACGGCGAAGGTGGCACTCACGCTCCTCGGAGTGATGGCTTCGCTCGCGCTGCGCGCGGTGCTTCGCCCAATGCTCGTTAGGCAGATCGCGCTGCCAAAGATCGTCGCGGTTAGCGTTGCTGCATCGTACCTGCTCGCCGCCGTTTGGACCGCCACGTTCAACCTGATCGACATGCCACTGGCGCGAGCAATGATCGGTGGGGATTGGCAGATTCGCTCGATTTCTGGCTTGTTAGGCGGCACGGTCTACCACGCGTTCAGTCTCGTTGCGTGGGGTTTTCTGTATCTCGGCATCAAGCACCATCGTGCGTGGCAGGATGAGCGCGAGCGCGCATTACGCGCGGAAGCGTCAGCTGCCGATGCGCGACTTCGTGCCCTGCAGTATCAGCTGAATCCGCACTTCTTCTTCAACACGCTGAATGCGATCTCCACGCTCATCGTCGAGCGACGCAACGACGACGCCGCGGCGATGATCGCCCGGCTCGGCGAGTTCCTGCGCGCTACGCTCAAGCGCGACGTCATGACGTTCGTCAGTCTGGGCGATGAACTCGGCTTCGTGCAGCGCTATCTCGACATCGAGCAGGTTCGTTTCGAGGATCGTCTAACGGTGCGGCTCGACGTCGCCGAAGACGCCTACACAGGAACCGTACCGCTCCTGATACTGCAGCCGCTCGTGGAGAACGCGATCCGACACGGCATCGCGCTGCTCGCGCGCGGCGGCACACTCGACATCGCGGCGCGCGCCGAACAACGAGGTGCGTCGCGCCGGCTCGACATAACGATCGAGAACGACACACCGGTGAGCGCATCTCGCACGGTCGATGCTGGAATCGGCCTAACGAACGTGCGCGAGCGCCTGGAGATGCTGTGCGGCGACCGCTACCGGCTGACGGCGGAAACGATCGGCGCTCGCTTCCGGGTGCAGCTGAGCATTCCGTACGTGCCTGTTAGTGAGACAGTCGCTCAGCCGTCCACCGAGCTGGAACCGGCCACGGTTTGATGTCCCGGATACGCGTCGCGATCGTTGACGACGAGCCACTGGCGCGTCGCGGAATCCGCACCAGACTGGAACGCCGGCCGCAATTCGAAATCGTGGCTGAAGCCGGTGATGCGTCCGAGGGGGTGCGCGAGATTCGCCGGCAGCACCCCGATGTTGTCTTTCTCGATGTCGAGATGCCTGGTGCCGACGGCTTCAAGCTGCTCGAGCAGCTGCCCGCGGCGTCGCGGCCGCTCGTCGTATTCATTACGGCGCACGAAGATCGCGCGCTGCAGGCGTTCGACGCCGAAGCGTTCGATTACGTGCTCAAGCCGATCGACGACGCGCGCTTTGAGCGAACGATCAAGCGCATCGTTGCGCACGTGGCAGAGCGTATAACGAGTCGCGTCGATCGCGTGATGATTCGAGACCGAGGACGCGCCGTTGCGCTGGAGCCGAGCGCGATCGATTGGGTGAAGAGCGACGGGGACTATGTCCGCATTTACGCCGGCCGCAGCAACTATTTGCACGACACCACGCTCACCGCGCTGGCGGAGCAGCTCCCGTCCGATCGATTCGTACGCATTCATCGTTCGACG
>DATBKN010000455.1:0-8026 GCA_036555845.1 Gemmatimonadaceae bacterium
ACCGCGTGGCGACACAAGAACTACGTCTTCATCGCCGACGAAGTATTTCCCGCGAGTGGCGTGAAGGGCGCGAAGGACGCGAGCGCCGGCCGCGCGTATGGTCGCTTGCAGGTGATCGACGTCAGCGACATGGAGAAGCCGAAGTCAGTCGCGTTCTACGAGCCTGAATTCGGCGGCGTGCATAACGTGTGGGTCGCTGGAGATACGCTGTACATGGGCGCGTACAACGCCGGCTTCAGAGCCTTCGATATCTCCGGTGAGCTGCGCGGGGATCTCAGAGCGCAGGCACGCGAGATCGGTCACCTCAATACGGCCGACATGGATGGTCGCGTGCAGAACGCGGCGATGGCGTGGGGCGTCGTCGTGAAGGACGGCCTCGCCTACGTGAACGACATGTACAACGGGCTGTGGATCGTGAGGATAGAGCCGAAGACCCAGGTGGTACCGTAACACCTAGGGGTAGGCGTAGGGGTAGGCGTAGGGGTAGTAGGCGTAGGGGTAGGAGAGGCGGATAGGCTCAGCCTAACGACCCCTATCCTACCCCTACCCCTACCCCTACCCCTATTCCTATTTGCTAGTTACAAGTATCACTCCGGAGTCGTGGCCCGTCCCGAATCGCGTCGTGGCGTCCGCGGCGTTCAGAAACTGCACTTCCTTTACGCTCGCGGCTTGAACCGAGCGAAGCGTGTTGACGTCTCCCAGCGGCGACGAATTGAGATACGCCTTCAGCATGGCCGATGACGACCCGGCCGTGAATTCGCTGCGGCCACCTCGGGTCCTGAACCAGTTTGGGCGCAGTCGCTCGACTACGTCGTAAACCGTTTCGAGGTGAGTAGCCTCGATCTCGGCCTGGGTGATGAGATTTGCGCTACCGCGCTTCGGCGCGGTGTTGGCGGCGGCTGTTGTTGATGGGGCACCGGCTGCAGGCTTCGAACCGCCGCTCGCGCACGCGGCCAGAGATCCGATCGTCAGCGCGCCAACGATTAAACGAAGAGTCATACGAGCTCCAAACGACTAGGGGTTAAGGGATACGGGCCAGGGATGGACTAAAGAAATGAATTACCCTCGACTTCTGGTGGACAGGCGATGCCTAACGCATCGAGCGCGCTGGGCATGAGGTCGACGGTGCGGCGCGGGATGCTGTTCGTCACGCGATTGACCAGCAGCGGCACGAGCATGTGATCGCGATGCAGCGCACCGTGTGACGAGACGTGCGGGATCGGCTCGTAGCGTCCGCGAAAATCCCAGCCGCGCGCCGCCGAGAGCACGACGTCGCCGGAACGCGCGCATGCCGCGATCCGTGCCGTCTGAACGAGCGCGTCGGGATAGTCGCTGTGCAGCGTGATTTCGTGCGCTTCCTCCTCGGTTACGCCATGCTCCGCCACAGCGCCAAGGCCGAGCGGGTCGCCGGACTGCGGCCGATACGAATGCCACTTACCTAACGACTGTATGATGGCGCTGCCGCGGTCGCGCGAATGGATGTCGACGCGGCCGTCGCCGTGCGGCAACAACACGAGGTCGATCGAACGCCGCTCCAGCAACGCGTCGACGAGCGCGCTCCATTGTGATGACAACGCCGGCCAGAAGGCCCGGTCACGCCGCGCAAGATCGAGATACAGATGCGCCATCGCGTTGCCGCTCACCATGACGGCGACATTCGCCGCCGCGCGCCGCCGTGTGCCGAACGTCCACGGATGCGCGAGCACGGGCCAGCCGAGCGAGCGTAGCAATGCCGCGATGTCATCGTGCGCGCCAACGGGCGAGTGGCCGTGATCGCTCACGATCCAGATGTGCATTCCTTCCCAGCGGCCGTCGCGCTCGGCGTCTTCACGAATCCGCCGCGCTGTCGCGTCGACTGTCTGCAGCGCCTTCAAAACCGCGGGCGCGTCGCACCCGGCGGCGTGGGACGTCTTGTCGATCCCTGTGAGCGCGACAAACGCATAACGCGGACGCTCGCGCGCGATCCGTTCGATGGCACGGTTGGCGACGTCGCGATCGATTGAAAGCCAGCCTTCGACGTCACCGCGGAAGTGCGTCCAGCCTGCGCGCGCGGCAAAGCCTATGCTGCCGCCGATGCGCGCCTTGCGCGGCAGACCACGGGCGATGACGCTGAGCGCGCCTAACGAAGGGCGCGCCAGCTCGAACATCGTCGGCTGCGTGGCGTCCAGGTCGCGATCGACTTCGCGGAATTCGATGCCCACGTAGCTGCGGGCATGTCCGCGCAGACGGCTGATGCGGCGGGCGCGATCGTACCAGCGCAGGCCGGGAATGCCGACGCTGCCAGGATGACGACCGACGAGAAATGGCGCGTACGCCACTCCAGTCACCGAGGGGAAAGCGGTCGTGATGCAGTGCAGGCCACCTTCGCTGCGAAGCTGCGCGAGCGATGGTACGTCACCGCGTGCGATGGCGCTCGTGAGATCATCGTGCCGCAAGCCGTCCGCGACGAGGACCACGACCGAGCTTAGCGTCTTCGCTAGCGCCGTCGTGCGCGCGGATGACCGGGCGCGCGATAGCTGGGTGCTCAGCGCTGCAGAAGTCGTGGACATGAGGGAATCGCTAGCGTTGCGCGCCGTGCGGTCAGTAGACTCAACCCCTTTGCCGAGCACGGCTACCGAATCTCAAGTTGAGCACTCGCATGGCAATCCGAAAGAGAAAACGTTCCGCCCGTACGGCACGCGGCACGCCCGCAACCACCGAGACATTGCGCAGCGCCGAGCAGGAGGCTCTCGCGTTTCTGCGCGAACGAACGGAGGAAGGTCACCTGAGCGCCGGCCGCACACCGCCGTCGAGAACCTCCGACGTGCGCACGAGCGGTCAACGGAAGGTGGACACCGCGATTCGTGACGACTTCGTTCTCACGGAAGACGCGAAGCTTCTGCAGACGAATCCGGAAGCGCGGGCAGCGAACGGTGCCGATTTCACCCGAACCGATCCGTGGCGGCTGATGCGTATGATGAGCGAGATCATCGAAGGGTTCGATACGCTCGCAGATGTCAGCAAAGCTGTCGCGCTGTTCGGCTCGGCACGCACGGGACCTGACGACCCGATGTACGCGAAGGCGCGAGAAACAGCGCGACTGCTCGGCGAGAAGGGCTTCGCGATCGTCACAGGCGCCGGTCCGGGGATCATGGAAGCAGCAAATCGGGGCGCGCGCGAAGGAGGAGCGCTCTCGATCGGTTGTAACATCGAGCTGCCATTCGAGCAGGGGGCGAATCCGTATCTCGATCGGCTGATCGAGTTTCGCTACTTCTTCGTGCGCAAGACGATGTTCGTGAAGTACTCGGCGGCGTTCGTCATTTTTCCGGGCGGTTTCGGCACGCTAGACGAGCTGTTCGAGGCGCTCACGCTCATTCAGACGGGGAAGATCTATCAGTTCCCTGTCGTGCTATTCGGACGCTACTACTGGGCTGGGCTCGTTAGGTGGCTTCAGACGAAGGTGTTAGGCGAGCGCAAGATTTCGCCGGGAGACATGGATTTGATGCTGCTCACCGATGATCCCGAAGAAGCCGTGCAGTCGATTCTGGCCGCGTACGCGTCGCAGCAGCGAACCGCGCCGCCGGCGACGGAGAAGATTTGATGGCCAAGCCTAACGAGCATTCTGGCAGGGAACGCGGTGGGTTCAAGGCATCGCGTCACGGCAAGCGGGCGACGCCCGCGGGCCCCAAAGCGGCGCAAAAGCACGCGGCCGAAGTGCGCGAAGCGCAGGGTGTCGCGCACGTGGCGGGCGAGAAGAGCGGCTTTCTCCGCGGTCCGCGCATCGAACCCCATGCGATCTCGGGACGGGAGACTGTCGCGGAGCTTGTCGACAACGCGTTTCAGGCCTACAACGCAGGCCGCCTCCGCGAAGCATGCCGCCTCTTCAGTGAGAAGATGCTGGAGGGCGACGTGACCGTCGGCCTGACGCTGACAGGCGCGCTCACGCCCGCTGGACTCGGCATGTCGACGATCATTCCGCTCATGGAGGCGGGTTTCGTGGACTGGATCATTTCCACCGGCGCGAACCTGTACCACGACACGCACTTCGGGCTCGGCCTAACGATGCATCGTGGCAACGCACAGGCGTCCGACGTCCTGCTGCGCGAGGAAGGCGTGGTTCGCATCTATGATATCTTCTTCGACTACGATGTCCTGCTGTCGACGGACGCGTTCTTCCGCAAGATCATCGAAGGGAAGGAGTTTCAGCGGCCGATGTCCAGCGGCGAGTTCCATTATCTCTGCGGTAAGTACGTCGCCGGACGGGAAAACACGTTAGGCATCCGCAACAAGTCCCTGCTCGCCGCGGCGTACCGCTGCGGCGTCCCGATCTACACATCCTCGCCCGGTGATTCCTCGATCGGAATGAACGTCGCCGCGCTGGCGCTGGATGGCAACAAGTGCACAATCGACCCCAACGCCGACGTCAACGAAACCGCGTCGATCGTGTACGCCGCGAAGCAGGGCGCAGGAAAGAGCGCCGTGATGATCTGGGGCGGCGGAAGCCCCAAGAATTTTGCGCTGCAGACGGAGCCGCAGATTCAGGAAGTGTTAGGCATCGACGAGAAGGGTCACGATTACTTCCTGCAGCTGACCGACGCGCGTCCAGACACCGGGGGCCTCTCAGGCGCGACGCCGGCTGAAGCTGTGAGCTGGGGGAAGATCGACCCGGATCGTCTGCCTGACGCGGTCGTCTGTTACGCCGACTCCACGATCGCGGCGCCGCTACTCAGCGCCTACGCGCTCGCGCGCCACAAAAAACGCCGGCTCAAGCGGCTCTACGCCAAGCGCGAAGCGAACTTGAAACGCCTGCTCGCGGCCTACCGTCGGGCGCAGCGACGGGCTTAGCCGGCGGCCCTGCGCGCGGCGCGCACGAACGTGGCGCGCGAGTAGTGTCCCCAGGAGACGCGGCCGGTGAGCTCCTCGCCGCCCATCACGTCGCGCACGATGCGCGCGTCACTCCAGCCTTGCGCGGCGCGCTTTGCAATCGTCACGATCGTCTGCTCCAGCCAGTCCGCCTTGGCCGTCAACGCCGATGCCGCGTTAGGCACGAGCCCGCGATGGCCGCAGAACATCCGCACCGGTCGCATCGCCGCACATCTCCTCAGCGATATGAGCAACTCGCGGAAATCCTCGTCGTAGTGCGCGATGCGCACCTTCACGCCGAGAAAGAGATCGCCGGCGAAAAGGGTCCCGCTGTCGGGTGCCCACACGACGCGATGCTCCGGCGAATGCCCAGGCATAAGGATCACATCGATGCCACTCGGCGTGAACGGAGTGAGCGAGCCCTGTCGCGTCGGGAACGATCCCCACGTAAGGCGGCGGTACATCTCGAGCGGTGGAGCCTCGCGCACGCGACGCTCTGTCTCGGCATGAATGGCCAGCGGCAGTCCCAAAGCCGCCAATGCAAAGACGCCACCGGAGTGATCTTCATGCCAATGGGTGACGATTCCTCCCGAGATTCCAGCGCGGTGGGCAGCAACCCAAGAGGCCAGTTCACGCGCCGCGCCTGGGAAGCCGGTGTCGATCAGCACTCCTCCCACCACGTATGCGCTGACCGTGTAGCCGAGTTGCCGGCCGATCCAACTCGACATTTCGAGCCGAGTTACGTCGTCGTAGCGCTCGCTGCGAAGCATTTGTGAAGCCTAACTGCCAAGCCCAGTGAGCGTGTGTCGAGCGTGCCCAAGTCGTTGCCCCTCGCGCCCGTAGCTCGTTAGCTTATTTGTCAGCACGGGCGCCCGGCCGTCTCAGGTCGGGCGTTCACTTTTCCCCTCCCTCGGCAAGCCCAAGCACATGATAGATGCACTGAAGCAGAAGCTCGGGCAGGAGGTAGAGAAGCTGCAGCACGAGCTCAACGTCGTCCTTCCCGCTGAAATTCGAAAAGCCGTCGAGTTAGGCGACCTGCGAGAGAACAGTGAGTACAAGGCTGCGCTCGAGCGACAGCAGTTCGTACAGGCGCGATTGGGTCAATTGCGCCAGCGGCTCAGCAAACTGTCGCAGATCGATCTCGCGCAGATTCCGACGGACCGAGTTGGCCTCGGCTCGAAGGTCGTTGTCGAGTGCCAGGAGACGCTAGTACTGGAGACGTACAAACTGGTATTTGGCGAGGATGACCTCGAAGACGGAAACGTCACGATGGCGTCGCCGATTGGCCGCGCTCTCGCCGGCAAGGCAGTTGGCGAACACGTGATTCTCCAGCTCCCGGCGCGTACGCGACGCATGCGAGTGGTCGAGCTCGTCACCATTCACGTCGCGTCGAACGGGGACGTGTAGCTCGTTAGGCTGCCATCGCGTTATCGCGATATGGCTGATCCCGCCATGCATGCGTTCGTACTTGAGTGACACAGGCCATTGCCAGTGGACTAAGTCCCTTCAAAGTTGATGCGTTAACAATCGCGCGTTGGTGGGGTTTCGCCTGCACGCGCACAGACCATCACGCCGGCTTCGAGGGCCAGAAAAATGCGACTTCTTCGTGTGCTTGGTGCGGGAACTCTACTGGTGGCCGCCGCATGTGGTGGCGGTGGCGATGGAGGAACGACCAACCCCCCACCGGCACAAACTCTCGGCGAGATTCGGCCGACTCCGGCGAATGTTGCTCTCACCGCGGGTCAGTCAACAACGATCAACGTTGCTGCCATCAACACGAATGGCGGGACGATCTCGAACGCGGGAACGCCAACCTTCACTACGCAGTCGGCGACAGTTGCCGAAGTGAATGCGCAGGGAGTGGTATTTGGCGTATCAGCAGGAACGACATCGATCGACATCTCGCTCAGCTTCGGCGGCGTTACGAAGACGGCGAGCGTCCCTGTGGTGGTCACGGGAACGTTCGGACCCATGGCGACCGTCACTGCCAGCTCAGCCTCCAACATCTTTCAGCCTCAGATCGTGGGCGTCGCGCGAGGTGGGACAGTGACGTGGAGCTTTTCCACCGTGGAGCACAACGTCACGTTCTCGGGTGGAGGATCGCCTGCAAATATTCCAAACACTGTCAACAGCAGCGTGAGCCGCACATTTGGAACGGCTGGAAATTTCCCTTACGACTGTTCGATCCATGCGGGAATGACGGGGACGGTCATCGTTCGGTAGGAAGGACGACACTACGCGACGAGTGATGTACAAGAACGGCGTAGTTTGAATAGGGACGTCCGTTCAGCTGACGCTGTTCAGGTAGGTTACTCGTCACGGCGTGGACGCGCCGCGAATTCACGATCAATCGATCGTGAACTGCCGTTCGACAGTCGCCTGGTACTCGCGAATCGCGGAGTCGACATCCGCCGCGGTCCAGCCAAAGCGTGCGCCTAACGCATTGGCCAGCTGCGTCGCGATCTCGAGGCCGTGGTCACGCTGCTCGAATGCGAGCCGCATACGGCGGATGAGCACATCGGCGAGCGTCATCGCGAGCTCGTGCTCGACGCAGTAGTTCGCCTCACCGGTGAGATACGGCGCGCGCGTTGCCAGATATCCGGCGGCTGTCCCTTCGGCCCGCACGCGAGCGATGACGATCGGCCAGCGCGATCCATACGCATGCACCAGCCGCTCGGCGAGCGGCTGATCGCCTACCGTGCGGCAGACGGCTTCGATTGCGCGGCGTAGGTCGGGCAGGTCACCGCCCGGCAACGGTACGCGATGCGTCACCACGTCACGAAATCGTTGCGGGAGCCGTTGTCCCACGCGATCGACAACTTCTTCCGCCATGGCGCGAAAGGTCGTGAGCTTCCCGCCGGTCACGAGGAAGAGCCGCGGCTCCGTTTCGACAATCGAGTGTTCGCGCGAAGCTGATGAGAGCGCGCTCTCACCGTTAGGCGATCCTGTGGGGGCGACAAGGGGCCGAACGCCAGCCCATGCCGCGACGATATCGTCGTAGCCGAGGTTCGCAGCCGGGAAATAGTGATTCGCCGCGTTCAGTAGATAGTTCACGTCGGCTCGCGATGCGCGGGCATCCTGAGGCGCGCGGCGCGACGGGCTCTCGGTCGTTGTGATAATCGTTAGGTCATCGGCCGGGAGCACGAAGAAGACACGGCCGTCGGCCGGCGCCAGGAGCGTGAGA
>DATBKN010000456.1:0-6516 GCA_036555845.1 Gemmatimonadaceae bacterium
CGTGAGCTTGGTCCATGTGCGGCCGCCGTCCACCGATTTGAAGACGCCGCCCTGCTCGCTGCCGCTCAGGTGCGTCCAGGGTTTGCGCTCGAAGCGCCACATGCCGGCGTACAGGATGTTCGGATTCTGCGGGTCCATCGCCAGCTCGGCGACGCCGTGGCGATCGTCGATGTACAGCACCTTTTCCCAAGTCTCGCCGCCGTTCGTCGAGCGAAAGACACCGCGTTCCGCGTTAGGTCCGTACACGTGGCCCAGCACGCCGACGAAGACCACGCGTGGGTCGCTCGGGCTCACGATGATGCGTGAGATGCGTTCGCTATTCGTTAGGCCGATGTGGCGCCACGTCTGGCCGCCGTCTGTGGACTTGTAGACGCCGTTCCCGTAGGAGGCCGAGTTGCGCGGCTTGGACTCGCCGGTTCCGACGTAGATCACGTCCGGGTTGCCTGGCTCCAGCGCGATGTCGCCGATCGAGGCGATAGGCTGCGAATCGAAGATCGGTTTCCAGGTGATGCCGCCGTTTACGGTCTTCCAGACGCCGCCCGACGCGGAACCGACATAGACGACGTTCGGGTTACCCGGAACGCCCTCGACGTCGGCAACGCGTCCACTCATGTTGGCCGGCCCGATGTTGCGCCACTCGAGGCCATTCCAGAGGGCGGTGTCGACGAGGGTGGCGGTGGCGTCAGCGAGCGGCCGCGGCAGCGATTGTTGTTGGGCCGCTAGTGGAAGGGCGAGGCAAAGAACAAGCAGGGAGCTTTGAGCGGACAGCTTCCGGTGCAGAGTCACGAGTTGTTTCCTGGGCATAACGACGGGGGTTTGTCGAAGCGGCGTCTAGCTTGGCGCGGGGTCCGGCTAGCCGCAACTCGTGGCTTCCCTGCTCTTTGGCTATACTCGGACTGACTATGCGAACTGCCCTGTGCCTCGTCGCTGCATGGGCCTCGCTGGCGCTATCGCAAAGGCCGGCGGCCGCGCAGTCGCGCGCTGACAATGTCTCGCGCGTTCGCGCACGAGCGCAGAAGGCGCAGCAGCAGTTCGAGTCGTACCGCCGGCGACAGCTCCCGGTCACGTCAGGGCGTTCGGCATCCAGCGACTGCGACGTTCGCATCGGGCGCTTCTGTTACTGGCACGACGACGCCGAGGATCTCCCGCGCGAGCCGAAAGTCGTCGCCGTCGCACGCGACGCCCTGCTGCGATCGCTCGACTCACTCGACGCGCTTGCGCGCGACGACGAGTGGATGGTTGGTCAGCGCGTGCGCTATCTGGTCGAGGCGGACCGCGCCGCCGATGCGCTGCGCGCAGCAACCGAATGCTCGGCGGCGCCCTGGTGGTGCGCCGCGTTGCGCGGCTTCTCGGCGCACGCGTTAGGCGACTACGAGGCAGCCGACCACGAATTCGAGGCCGCACTGGCGCGCATGGCGCCCGCGCAGCGCTGCCGCTGGACGGATCTGAGCGATCTTTTGCCGGACGCTTCGCGCAAGAGCTATCGCAAAGTGTCCTGCGAGCAGCGCGATTCGGTGAATGCGCGCATCTGGTGGCTCGCCGATCCGCGCTGGGCGCTCGGCGGGAACGACCTGCGCACGGAAGTCTACGCCCGCCTAACGATGTCTCAGCTCGTGCAGCAGGCGCGTTCCGCGCACGATATGGCCTGGGGAGCCGACATGGCGCAGCTCATGCTGCGCTATGGCTGGCCCGCCGCGTGGTCTCGCGCATCGCCCTCAAGCGTCGATCCCACGCGGATGTCTGTAATTGGCCATGAGCCGTCGCCGTCGTTCGATTTTCTGCCCGAAGCGCACGCGCTCGGAGATCCCTTCAAAGCGGAAGCATCCAGCTGGACGCCGACCGCCGAGAAGCCGCTGACTCGTTATGCACCCAAGTACGCGCGTCGCTTCGCCGAGCTGACGCCGCAAGTCGCGTGGTTCACGCGCGGTGATTCTGCGGCGATCGTGGCGGCGTACGAGGTTGGCGCCATGCACGACACCGTCTTCACCCGAGATAGCGTCGATGCGGCGGTCGTCTTGTCGCGTGGCCCTGGCGAGATCGCAGTCGCGCGGGCGAAGACGGCGCGATGGGGCGTCTTCGTTTTGCCGGCGCCTTCGACTCCGGCGCTGATGAGCGTCGAGGTTGTGGATAGCGCCGGCACTGGATTGGCGCGCTCGCGCTTCGCGACTCAACCGCCAAGCGAGTCGGCGCTATCCGACGTGCTGCTGTTCGATGGCGCGGGCGGGATCCCCGAGACGTTCGAGGCTGCCTCCGCTCGCGCGTTAGGCACGCTGGCGGTCAGCCGGCAGTCGCCGTTTGGGCTGTATTGGGAGCTGTACGGGGATCTGGCGCAGACCGACTCGATTACGTACGCCGTTTCGGTCGAGCGGCGTGGCGCGAGTTGGCTGCGACGACTCGCCGAGCGGACGCGATTGGCGGATCGGCCGCAGCCGGTGCGCGTGGGCTTCGATGAGCGGCCGGGTGGTGGTGCGGTGAGCGCGCGGTCGCTGCTCGTGGATGTGTCGACAATCCCGGCCGGGCAGTATCGCCTAACGCTGACGGTGCGGAGCGGGGAGCAGATCCTGACCCGTACGCGAGAACTGGATGTGCGCTGACGGCTGTTGGTAGCTGTCAGCCGTCAGCCGACAGCTATCAGCGGCTATCAGCTGGTTCCGCGCGCGACAATGAGAAAGACGTCGTATAGCGCATGCGCCCACGCCGTGATTCCAAATCCTCGTGTCACATACATCCCGCTGAACGCGAGACCGGCGATCGTGCGAAACACGAACGACTGCGTCGTGACCTGGTCGCCGAGCGGGCCAATGTAGTGCACCGCTGAAAAGGCCAGGGCGCCAAACAGCGTGGCGAAGATGCCTGACGCGACCGGCCCCCAGCCTAACAAGCGACGCGCAACGAGCAGCAGCGCCGAGACGAGCAGCACACGAAAGAGCAGCTCCTCATAGAAGCCCGCGCCGAGCGAGACCATGAGCGCGGTCGGCAGGCCGAGCTGATCCAGCGCGGGCACCGAGAGGTGCAGCGCTGTGATCAATCGCGCGGTGGCGAGCCCCACGACCAAACCGAAAATGGCCGCGAGCAAGGCGGACTCGATCGCCATCCCGAAGAAAACGGGCAGACGTGGAGCGCCGTTCTTGCGCGCGTCGCGGGCGATCACCCACACCATCGTTGCGACGATCACCGCGAGGAGAATCATCGGGCCACGCGAACCGAGGACCGACTGCGCCCCTTGCTTGAGCATGACCTCGGCGCCGTTGCGGACGCCACTCCGTCCGGAGACGAGCTGCGCCGCGAGCTCGTACAACAAGAGCAGCGGCAATGCTAGCGTTAGGCTGTAACGCGGCGCGCGGCTCAGCGACCAGTACGATGCCTTAACTGGCGCGAGCGCAGGGGAAGAGGCTGAAGAAGCAGCGGCTGTGGCCACAGGAGGCAACGAAAGGAATGCGATAACCTACGTCAAGCGCGAGGTGCAGTTTCTTCAGCAGGGAAATCGGAACCCCCCGGGACCCGCTGCCGGACCAACGGGCGACGACATCGCAATCCGCACTCCCCTGTGGATGGGCGGCCTGAACCCCTTCGCGTCAGCTATCATGCGCTCGGCCGCTTGCCAGCTGCCTTGCTCACCTGGGAGGCGGACTATAGCGTCCGCGAGCACCGCATCCCTGGTCTGGCAGCCGGCCACGCGACACCGGAGATAAGATGACAAGCCTCACCCGCCTTCGACTCGGCCTTGCCATGGCGACGTCTTTCGTTGCCTCGGTAGCAGTCGCCCAGAGGGCCACAACGTTTACGGCTCGCGATGCACTTGGGGTCACCGGGACGTCCGTCGTCGATCTGTCGGACGATGGCCGCTGGCTGCTGGCGACGGCGTCGCTTCGCGGGGACGCGTTAGGCATCGACTTCCGGCGCGACGGCGATCCGACGTACATCAGACCGGGACGCACGAAGGTCCAGCTGATCGAGACAGCGACCGGCACCGCGCGCGATGTGCTCGCGGCTCCGCTGAACGTGCGTCAGGCAGCGCTTTCGCGCGACGGCAACAAGGTCGCGCTGCTCGTGGAGCGCGCAGGAGGCGGGCTGGAGCTATCTATTTGGGATCGAGCGTCCGGCAAGCGCACACCGCTTACAGCGCCTAACGGGCAAGGAATCGCCGAGAACAGCGATCTGCGCTTCACGCGTGATGGTCGCGCCGTGTATGTCATGCTGCGCTCTGCGGCGCAGGAAGCGGCGCTCAAAGCCGAATTCGAGCGCATAACGAAGGGACCGGTGTTCGTGCAGGACGGGAACGATCCATTCCTCGCCTGGGATGCGATGCGGAAGCAAGGAAACGTGCGCTCGATCGCGCGCGTCGACCTGACGAGCGGCAAGTTCACCGAGCTCGTTCCCGAAATGGGAATCAGCAACTTCACTGTCAGCGACGACGACTCGCTCGTCGTCTACCAGCAGGATGTCACCCCCAAGACAGACTACGACATCATCTTTGGGACAGAGAACAGACTCTTGGCGCGCGGCACCAACGGCGCGACGCCGGTGCCCCCGCGCACACTGCTCGTGACGACAAAGGGAACCACGCTGGTCTGGGCACCGGACGGTCGCCGCTTCGCCTACGCGAAGGACGGCAAACTGTATCTGCAGACTGCGCTGAGCAGCGATGCAGCGGTGCTTCTCGCCGGCGGCGACTCGACCCGCAGCGACGAGCGTTTCACTCCGCTGCGATTCTCGCCTAACGCGGACGCCATCGTGCTCAGCAACCGGCAAGGCCTCTGGCTGCAGCCGCTTCCGAGCGGCACCCGCGAGCGCATCGTGGAGACAGGCGACTCGGCGACCGCATCGCCGCGCTACACGCTGGCCGCCTTCACACCCGATGGCCGCTATGTCTACCTCACGTACGCATCACGGCAGCGTTGGGAGCGCGGGTATGTGCGTTATGATCGTCAGTCGCGCCAGCTGGAGGATGTCGTCAAGGACGGGCGCTTGTACTCCGGACTTCGCTTCGCGCGCGGCGCCAATACGATGGTGCTCGCCATCGCCGACGGGAATCGGCCGAGCGACTTGTACGCGGGCACATCGCAGACCGATCTCAAGCGCCTGACGAATGCAAATCCGCAGCTCGCGAGCAAGGCGTTCGGGAGGACGGAGTTGATCTCATATCACGACGTCGACGGCAAATCGCGCTTCGCCGTCGTGCACTATCCGCCTAACTACGTCTCGGGGCGCAAGTACCCGACGGTGTTCAACGTCTACGAGGAGTTCTTCGACGATGGATTCGACGCAGCCGCGAACGTTCTGGCCAGCGCCGGTTACGTCGTCGTCAAGCCCTCCGTCGGCTTCGACATCGGCTATCCCGGCGAGGCATGGCTCAAAGGCGTCACCGCAGCCGCGAACAAACTCGTCGAGATGGGCGTCGCGGACTCGGCGCGGCTCGGCGTGCACGGCACCAGCTACGGCGGATATGCCACGAACCTGCTCATCACACAGACGCAGCGCTTCAAGGCGGCGATCAACATCTCCGGCAAGGTCGACATCATCTCGTTCTATACAGACTCGCCCCGGTTAGGCGTGCGCAACATCCACGCAGCCGAGAAGAGCCAGGACCGCCTCGGCGCCACGCTGTGGCAGCAGCCGCAAAAGTATGTCGCGCATTCGGCGATCATGTTCGCGGACCGCATAACGACGCCGCTCCTGCTCATGACCGGCGATCAGGACTCCAACGTCCCGGCAGGCAACACGCGCGAGATGTACTACGCGCTCCGGCGCCTCGGGAAGGACGTGGTGTGGGTCAACTACATGAATGGCGGCCACGGAACGCCGCTCACGTCGAGCGCCGAGTTCGTGGACTTCCACGAGCGCATCGTGCAGTGGTACGACAAGTACCTGAAGGGGGATGGTCCGCGCGGGCGCGTCGAGGCTGTTTCACTGTTAGGCGATTCGCTCGTCTCCCCGCCGCCTTCGCCGGCGGCGCGTCCCACGCTCGAGCGCAACCTGACTTCGGCGCGCAAGGCGTATGAGGCCGCTCCCGACAACGCGGATTCGATCGTCTGGTTAGGCAGGCGCACGGCGTACCTCGGGCGCTTCAATGACGCGATTCGCATCTATAGCGAAGGCATCGAGAAGTTCCCGAACGACGCGCGCATGTACCGCCACCGCGGGCACCGCTACATCTCGGTGCGCCGCTTCGACGATGCAATCGCCGACTTCGAGAAAGCGGTGACGTTGATCCGCGGCCAGCCGGACGTGATCGAGCCGGATGGCCAGCCTAACGCGCGCAATACACCGACGAGCACGCTGCAGTCGAATATCTGGTATCATCTGGGGCTGGCGTACTACCTCAAAGGAGATCTGGAGAGCGCACTCCGGGCGTATCGCGAGGACCTCAAGGTCGCGAAGAACCCGGACATGCTCGTCGCCGTGTCGCACTGGCTGTACATGACGCTGCGGCGCTTGAACCGAGCGGACGAGGCAACAACTGTCCTCACGGCGATCAACAAGGACATGGACATCATCGAGAATCAGTCGTACCAC
>DATBKN010000457.1:0-7127 GCA_036555845.1 Gemmatimonadaceae bacterium
CACGGCAGCAGGGTGCGAATTTCACGCTCAAAGGCTTCATGGATGCCTTCAACGCCGCTGGAATGATCCCCGTCACACTGATCCGCTGGGAATTGACGGGCGACCCATCCGAAGTGCGCCGGCTGTCTGAACAACGGTAGAGCTTCAATTGGGGGTCAGACCCCAATTTGCAGCGTTGGGCGAAGACGCGGCATCCAAGGGAGTGAAGCGCAGTCTCCGCCATTCGAGAGGACTCGATCATGCTGACGAAACGCTGGATTGTAGCGCTCCCCGCTTTACTCGCTGCCACTGCATTCGCCCGCTACGCCGGCGGCTGGGCCGTCGTGAGCGTGCAGGACCTCCCTGACTACGCCGTGGCCGGTCAGCCAGTGACGCTGACGTACACCGTGCGACAGCACGGCAACAACCTGCTTGACGATCTCAAAGGGTCCGTAGCCGCGCGCTCGGGCAGTGCCAAAGTCGACGTGAGCGCGAAAGCGACCGGTCAACCGGGCACATATGCCGCGACGTTCACGCTGCCTAACGCGGGTGACTGGGCTGTGACCATAGAGAGCGGCTTCGGCCGCAGCCGCGTCGCGTCGATTCCGATTCGCGCACTCGAAGCCGGCACCAAGACGCTTCCAGTGATGGCACCAGACGAACGTGGTCGCCGCCTTTTCGTCGCCAAGGGTTGCGTCACGTGTCATACGCACAGCGACTCCAAGGCAGATTTCGGCGAGGTCGGTCCCGAGCTGACTGGAAAGAAATTCGCGCCGACTTATCTGGCCGAGTTCCTGGCGAATCCGTCGATCAAGCCGCCGACTGTGAAGGATGTGCGCATGCCGAACCTGAATCTCAAGCAGCAAGAGATCTCAGCGCTGGTCGCGTTCATCAACTCGGATCGTAAGGTCGCCGTCGCTGGGAGATAGCCCAAACAGCATCACATCGAGGACGCGGAGGCCGACAGCCGAGAACGCTGAGGAAGGCGTCGCAACACTCGTAAGAAAGAGCCCCTGATCCTCGTCTCTCGCTCTGTGCTCTCGATGTGATGCTGTTGTCGGGGCTTGGCGCGCAAACCGTTGCCCAGCCTCGCTGGTCACACCATACTCTCGCGCTTCGACGTCCTCTGGCGGGAGACTTCCATGCCGAGTCGCGCGGCTTTCGCGCCCTGGTTTAGCGGGGCTGTTCTGGGAGCCATTGTCGGCACAGCCTTCCTCGGCATCGGCGGTCGCGCCGCCATGCGCGGCATCGCGATAGTCCAGGGAGCGGCGACCGGCTTCTCGTTCGGTGGCTCCCTCACCGTTGTATTCCTCGGCGCAGCGGCTGGAGTCGCCGCCGGCTTGATCTACGTCGCCTCGGTTAAGCTCGCAGGTAACCGCATGTGGCGGGCGAGGTTGCTGTTTGCGCTCGTGGTTCTGGCGATCACCATACGTGGCTTGAGACCCCTCGACGCGCTCAGGCTCGCGCTGTTCCTGCCCCTCTTCGCGGCCTATGGTATCGTTTTCGACAGGCTGTGGGCTCGTCGTTCGACTTCCGCTCCCGAGCAATCCAAGAAGCTTCACGCGGCGTAGCATTCGGATATCCCACGTTCCTGAATGACCGTTGCACTCACACCGGCGATGCCGAACGTTACCCGGCCGAGCGATAAGCTCGGCGTGGGAAATGGACGCACGCTCGGCGAGCTATATGACCAGTTTGGTGGCGTTGCTTACAGCTTGGCCTACTCCATCACGGCGAACCGCGAAGATGCGGAGCGAGTCGTGACTGTTTCGTTCGCTGCGACATGGAATGAGCGCCGCCACCGCGCTCCCCGGAAGTTCTTTTCTTCTCTCATCAGTGCTGTGCGCACGAACGCGGTCGCGCGCAAAGGCGCGAAGCCTGCAAACGCAACGATCGCGCGATTCGAATCGTCGAACGCTGCCGCGAACAGCGGATCCGTCGCGCGCGCGGTCTCTCAGGCTTTAGAAGAGCTGCCGGACGTACAGCGCGACGTGCTTGCACTGGCGTATTTCGGCGGTCTGGCTGTGGGCGAAATTGCGGCCGAACTGCAAGCACCAATGAGCTATGTGAAAGAGAACCTTCAGGCTGCGATGCGCCACTTGCGGTCCGGCCTAACGCGGACCACCGGCGTGGTGTCTGTATGAGCGACCACGAGAAGTGGGCCGAGTCGGCGGCGGCGTACGCAATCGACGCGCTCGATACGAGCGAGCGCGCCGCGTTCGAGGAGCATCTCTCCTCGTGCTCGGCATGCCGAGCTGACGTTGACGAAATGCGCGAAGCCGCGGCGTTGCTGGCCTATGCGGCTCCGTCGCAGGATCAGCCGAGTGCGGCGCTGCGCGAGCGCGTGCTGCGCGGTGCGCGCGACGTGCGGCCGATCGAGTCTGCTCGACCGCGGCGCAGTCGATTCACGGTTCTGCCGTGGCTCGCGGCGGCGGCAAGCCTAACGCTTGCAGCCCTGACCGGTATGCGGCTGCTCAGCGAGCGCGACGAGCGTGCTCGCCTCGCGCTTCAGCTCGAGCAGGTGCGAACAGACCTGGCCGTTCGCGATTCCACGATCGCGGCGTTCCTTGGTCCAGAAGTTCACGTCGTCTCGCTCAGTCCGACGGGCGAGAAGCCGTCGATGCGCGTCTTCTGGAACCATACGCGCAACATGTTCATCGTCACGGCGTTCAATGTGCCGCGCGCGCCCGAGGGTAAGACGTATCAGCTATGGGCCATCCGGAAGGGCCAGCAGCCGCTCTCGATGGGGACGTTCAACACCGACGCGAGCGGTCGGGCGACGGCGATCCTCGCCGTGGCGAACGTCATTACGGACGGCGGCTTCATCGACCTGTGCGGCCTAACGATGGAACCGGCCGGCGGCTCCAGTCAGCCGACGGAGACACCGCGGCTCGTCGGCGCGTGGCGTCACACTGACTAAAAACGGCTTAGACTCGAAGCAGTCTGGACTGAAAGCTGCGTGGCAGTTGAGCTCGCTCGGGCGACGGCCCAGACGATGCAGAGTCACTGCACATGCAATCGATCATGCGTGGTGCCATAAGGGGCTGGCGTCTGGCAACTAGTCTCGCGGCCAGTGTGGCTGTAGCCGCGACGACAGGCGTGGCGCAAGGTCGCTTTGCTCGACCGTTACCGCGCCCGCTGGCGCAAGCCGCTCAAACGGGAATCGGTCCCGTCGAGTCGGAGATGCGCAACGTCGACTATCGCGTCGACGACAAGGTGACGCTCAAGATCTCATACCTGCGCGGAACCCTGCGCAGCACTCGGGCTAACGAGCCGCCCTGGTTCGACGATCCCACGTCGTTCGACATCGCGCTGGACTCGGCCGTCGTGTCGATCACACCGCAGAGCCTAACGGCAATGCTCAATACGTACGTCTTCAACTACCCCGGGAGTGACATCAAGAACCTGGAAGTGAAGATCGAAGGGAACGAGTTGGTGCAGACCGGTACGCTCGATAAGGCGATCAACCTGCCATTCAGGATCAAGTCACAGGTCAGCGTCACATCTGACGGTCGCATGCGCTTGCACCCGACGAACGTGAAAGTGGCTGGAGTCGGCATGCGTCGCATCATGAAGGCGTTTGGTTTAGAGCTGGAGAACATGGTGAAAGTGAGAGGCGGCCGCGGCGTTGAAGTCGATAAGGACGACTTCTTGATATCTGTGGAGTCGCTGCTTCCGCCGCCGCGCATCAAGGGCCGCGTTAGGTCCGTGCAGGTTGCGAACGGAGTCGTCCTGCAGACGCTCGTCGGCACGACGACGCGCACGGTGCCGCGCATGTCGCCGGCCGCGAACGTACACAATTACATGCTTTACCAGGGACGCGTGCTCAGATTCGGCAAGCTCACGATGAACGCGACGGACTTGCAAATCGTCGATGGCGATCAGACAGACCCGTTTGACTTCTTCCTGGGCAAGCTGAATGAGCAGCTCATGGCAGGATCGAGCCGCAATTTGCGCGATTATGGCTTGCTGACGACGATGCCCGACTATGGTGATCTCAGCGCGCGGACCACGCGTACGAGCACCGGGAATGTCGCCGCTAAACCTGCGCCGGCAGGCGCCACCAAGAAGCCCTAACGCCGCACGATGATCAGGCGCCTAAAGTCCGGCGAGTATCGCCTCTATTCCCGGAAGAAGAATCCGAAAACGGGGAAGCGCAGAAATCTCGGAACGTTCACCTCGCTCGCGGCGGCGAAGAAGCATGAGCGGGCGGTGCAATTCTTTAAACGACAATAGGGGTAGGAGTAGGGGTAGGAATAGGGGTAGGGGTAAGAATGAAGGGAGTGCCTAACGCCTTTCCTATTCCTACCCCTACCCCTACTCCTACCCCTAAGATTTTAAAGCTTCTCCACTTGCGCTCTGTACGCCGGCAGATGCCCCTCGATATGCGACTTCACGGTCTCGAGGAACGCCTTCACTTCCGGCGGCTGTTCGCGGCTCAGCGCGTCGTTCACTTCGTCGAGCACTGTCTCGTGACGCGCGATCTCGTACTCGAGATACTCTTTGTCCCAGTCCTTGCCTGGAGCCTTCGCGTTCAACTCCTCGACCCACTTGCGCTGATTCTCGGCGAGGCTTTCGTCGGCCATCGGTACGGTCGGCGTTAGGTTGAGCGTCGCGGCGAGGTCCTTCGCCCCCCTGTCCAGCTCCGTGTGCCCCTGAATCGCCTTTCCGACCAGCGCTTTGACTTCCGGCGATGTCGCTCGCTGCTGCGCGAGCCTGGCCAGCTCGATCGTACCGTCGTTGGCTAGTCCGATGAGGCCCAGTAATTCGGCCTCCGTGTACTCGCGCATGTCGGTGACGCCGGCCGCGGTGTCGATATGAACGCCGCTCGTGTCGTCGTACTCTGCATCACGGCCACGGCATGCAACGAGCGCCACCAGGCACACCGCTGTAATGAGTGCGTGTCGCGTGTTCTGCATTGGTTGTCCTCGTTAGGTGGTGTTCGGCTTCCTGTTCCCCGCCAGCTTCTCACATGCGTCGGCGCAGCGGCGGCATGCGTCGGCGCACTCGCGCATCGCTCGGTCGTCTGGAAACTGCGAGCAGGACTTCTCACATGCGCGACAGATCGCGGCGCAAGCCGCACAGGTGAATCCGTGCAGCTCGGAACCGCGCAGCATGAGATTCGCGGTCGTCTGACACACGTCCGCGCAATCGGCAAGTAGCGTTAGGTGCTCTGGCTCGACGTGCGCGTCGCGTTGTGACAAGCAGTAGGCGCTCGTCAACAGGCAGACATGATGGCAAGTCGAGCACTCCTCGATGCACTCCTGCAGCGGTCGATCGACCAGCGCATACGTCGCTGGAGCGTGCGTCATGCTGAGATCCCGTGCTCCCGCCTCAGCTGGCGCTTACGCTGGGTGACGCGGGTTGCGAAATCTGCTCGACGACGAACGCGACGTCGCGCTCAGTCACATCGGGACCCTTCGCGCGTGCGAGATCGGCCTGCGCCACGATGCCCACGCAGACACCATCGTCGTCGACGATCACAACACGACGCACCTGCTGCTCGGCCATGACGCGCTCGACAGCGCGCACTTCGTCGTCAGGCAGGCAGCAGCGCGGGTCCGTCGTCATGATATCGCGAGCCTTCGTATTGGGGCCCTTCCCTTCTGCGATGGCGCGAATCGCGATGTCACGGTCCGTAATGACACCGACGACGCGGCGGTTGTCGCTCGAGTCCACGACCGGAATACAGCCGCAATCCTTCTCCGCCATGAGCTGCGCCACCTTTCTCACATCTTCGTCAGGCGTAACACACACCGGCGACATTGTCATCAGATCCTGCGCTCGCATGGTTCACTCCTTCAGTATTTGTCGACGTTCGCTGAGCAATCGTATGGCAACATGGGTGCCGCAATTCGTGCGGCCGAGCACGCCATGAGCACGGACGCGCTCGCTTGTGCTGCCTAACGTGATCGCAGAAACGCGCGGAGCTCGGAGCCAATGGCCCCGAGCTCCGACAGCAATACGGCTTTCTTAGCCTTCTTCCTGGTCCACATCGTCGGAATCGGACGCGCGTTTCTCGCCGCCGGTTCCTCGCTGCGAACCCTCGCCGTAGTTGCTGCCTTGATCGCGTCGGGACCCACCTTCTCCATAACCGGAACCCTGATCGCGCTGTGTACCGCTGCTGCCGGTACCACCGCCACCACCCTGGCCTTGCTGCCCGCTCTGACCAGGCTGACCTGACTGCTGCCCGCCGCGCTGGCCGGGCTGATTGCCCTGGCCACTCTGCGAGCTCTGGCCACCCTTCTGCTCTCCGAACTGCTGTCCACTCTGACCCTGACTTCCACTTTCGCCGTACTGGCCGCCGCCGCCACCCTGCGACTGTTGGCCCACACCGTGTTCGCGACGATTGTGCTGGTCGAGCTTCTCGCGCGTGTCGAATTGGGCGCCACACGCGCGGCAGGTGAAATCCTTCATCTCGGCCATGTTTGATACTCCTCCATGGCGGCCGTTTTCGAATGCTCCCTAACGAGTGGACCGCGCAGCTCGTGAGGAGTCAGCTTCGTGAGAAGCCCTTTCGCTGTTCCTTCCATTCCTTCTTGCAGTGTTGGAAAAATTCCAACGGCCGTGCCGATCTCATCGAGCGTCCCGTTATGCCGCATGACGAGAACGGCATCGTAGACGAGATCTGCAGCATTTGGACCAACAACGTGACAGCCAAGCAAGCGACGCGAAGAACGCTCGACGACATACTTGATGAGTCCAGACGTCTCTCCGATCAGCTTTGCTCTTTCGACGCGATCGAAGGAGACGAGCCCAACGGCCGTTTTGATGCCGAGCTCGCGCGCAGCCGATTCGGTGTAGCCGACGCTGCCGATCTCAGGATCCGTGAAGATCGCGTGGCCGAGCGACTCGCGGCGCATCGTTAGGCGCCGGTTCTCGAAGGCGTTGAGGTACGCCACGCGCCCCTCCTCCTGACAGACGCGCGTATACGGCTGTTCCCCGTTCACGTCGCCGATTGCCCAGATCCCCGGCACGTTTGTCTCGAGCCGGTTGTTCACCTTCACGTAACCCTTGGCATTCACGGCGACGCCCGCTGCGCCCAGGTCCAGCAGGTCGCTGTTCGGTTGCCGCCCCGTTGCTATGAGAAGATGTGATCCGTCGATCGTGCGATCGACGCCGGTCGCTCCGCGCGCAATGATACGCAC
>DATBKN010000458.1:0-4210 GCA_036555845.1 Gemmatimonadaceae bacterium
TTCTTCAGCCCTCGCGTGGCGCTGAACGCCGGCTTGAAGTGGACCAAGGGCGAATTCAACAAGGTCAAGTTCGAGAACGTGAGCGTCGAGGGACTCGATATCGACGCGACGTCCGCCCGACTCAACGTCGGGCTCACGTTCTTCCTCGGCGGCCAGCGCTGACTTCGCCTAACGAAGCGACCTCAAGATGACTTAACTGGAACACGGCAACATCGGCGTCTACCTGATGAGCGCGAAGATGCGCCGCGGGAGGTCCGTGTTGCTTAGCGCGGGTTGGTAGATCACTCTTGCAATCACCATCAAAACGGGGTGGCTGTTTATGAAACATTTCACGCGCTACGTCTTGGCTATTGGCCTGCTGTCATCCACGGCATGCTTCCGCCAGGTTGTTCAGACCGGGAACACAGCGGGTAGCAATGTCGTCGACAGACAATTCGTCGCAACGTGGCTATGGGGGATCGTTCCCGCGCAGCCGATCGATGTTCGCCAGAGTTGCCCCAGCGGCGTCGCAACGATCGAGACCGAGCAAAGCTTCATGAATGGATTGGTCGGCCTTATCACACTCGGGATCTACTCGCCTCAGCACCTTCGTGTCACCTGCGCAACAGGGTCGGCTCGGCTGCCCGAAGATGCTCGAGAAATCATCATTCCAGCGAACGTCTCGAAGGACGAACTGTCTAGCATCGTCAGTATGGCAGTCCAACAAACACTTCAATCGGGAACAGCAACGGTAGTTCGCTTCTAACGTCAATCGGAGACTTAAATGCGCTTTAGAGCTGTTGCCTTATGCGCTGCCGTGTTGTTGCTCAGCGGCTGCTACCGTGTGACCGTCATAACAGGCGCTCCCACAACTGCGCAGACAATTGATAAGCCTTGGCAGATGTCTTTTGTTTTCGGTTTAGTTCCACCGCCTGAGCTCGAGACGCGACCAAAATGTCCGCAGGGCGTAGCCGAGGTGATGACCGAGCGAACTTTCCTGAATGGGCTCGTGGGAGCTCTGTCATCCAGTCTCATAACTCCTATGCGCGTGAAGGTAACCTGCGCCTCGGGGCCTGTATCGCGCTAATTGGATCCCCGCGAATGCAGGCGCTAAACCAGCGCTGGACAGAGCCGTCGCTAAATACTGCCTAACGAAGCGGCGAGCGCGATCTTTGCGCTCGCCGCCATTGTCCTTGCTTACGGCGACCTGCTAGAACTGCGCGTATACGGCGCGTCCGGTCGCCCTCGACAGCTCGATCGCCTGCAGGATGGCAGCGCGCGGGTTGCCGTCCACGCGAACAGTCGCGAGCGAGTCATCGTTGTCACGGCCGCCGCCGGCGCACGTCACGCGAATCTCAATCGGCGTGATGATGCTGAACGTCACGACGGCGACGAGCCCGTTCAGGAAGCTGTGCTGCGTCTCGACCTTGGAAACGCCGTTCGGACACGCCGACGCGACGTTTTCAATTGGCGGCGGGATGAGACCGAAGACGAAGGACATCGCCCATGGCTTGTACACTTCGGTGCCGCCGGCAGGGCGACCGGTTTCGATCACCGCGTGGTAGCAGCCGACTACAGCGAATACCAGGACCAATGAGAGAGCTTGGAATACCCGACGCATTCTTTCCCCCCGGGGGATGAGTTTTTGCGCGCGTGAACGGTGCGCGAAGCGCCAACAACGTGCGGGTAGCTCTCGTTATAAGCAAGCTTTTTTCGTGCGACGCGCCGACGCCTGCCACACCGTTGTCAGGGTTTGGCTGGCAGATCGTTAGGCCAAACTCGCGCGCGGGCATCTGGCCGGAAGGCGTGCACCCTTGCCGAGCCTCCTCGGTGCTAAGATTATTGCCGAGCTCGCGTGGTCCCACCGGCGCTTTCCCCGGCGCCAACGCGTCCGTAAGCCTACCCGAATGTGCGAGTGCGCCATGCGTTGCATCGCGGCTATCCTTGCTGTCGTAGCGCTGCCTTACGGCGCCTTCGCGCAGCAGGGGGTCATCCGGGGCACGGTCCGCGATTCCAGTAGCGGGACGCCGCTCGGTGGTAGCACAGTCACCGCGCTCGTAGGCAGCGAGCTCGCCGGCTCGGCGACCAGCGACCGAAATGGCGCCTACCGGCTGAGCGGCTTGCAAAACACCGCACACGTGCTGCTCGTCAGGCGGCCGGGGTACCGAAACGCCAACGCGATGAACGTGGTGCCTAGCGAGGCGGGAACGGTGCTTGACTTCGCGCTCGGCCGCCTCCCGCAGTCGCTCGACCCGATCGTCATTTCCGCGACCCTGAGCCGGGAGAGCAAGTTCGACTCCCCGGTCTCGACGTCGGTTGTTAGGCGCGAGGACTTGCAGGATGCTCAGGCGGCCACCGCTCTGGACTACGTGCGCTACGTCCCCGGCGTCGATTACGCCGCAAAAGGCGTGGCGACCCAGACTTTCTCGGCGCGCGGGCCTCGCGGCGTAAGTGCGTCGTCCATGCTCCTCCTCTCCGACTTCCGTTTCTCCGCGGTCCCGTACCTCGGCGTCAACGTCGCACAGCTTCTACCGAGTACGAACGACGACATCGAGCGCATAGAGATCGTGCGTGGTCCGGGGGCGGTCATGTATGGTCCCAATAGTCGTCGTGGCGTGCTGCACGTGATCAAGCGCTCGCCGCTCGAGGCGGGAGAGTCGAGCGTGTCGTTGGCGGCCGGCAGCCGGACCTATGCCGATGCGGCGTTTCGCGTATCGCGTCCTGCCGGCGACGTGGGATTCAAGATCTCCGGCCGCTACCTGAGTGGCCGTGATTGGCCCTTTGTCGACGACGTGGAGCAGCGGCTGCGCAGCCAGGCGCTAGCCGCCGGTGCGCGCGGCGATACGCTTTTGTTAGGCAGGCGCGAGAAAGACTTCGAGAGTGTGCAGGGGGACGCGCGCGTCGACTGGCGCTTCGCCGAGAACACATTGCTGGCGTCGACAATTGGAATCACGCAAGCAACGGGAATCGAAACGGGCGCCGAAATCGGAGCGGCACAGGCGAAAGACTGGGTCTACGGCTACGCACAGACTCGCCTCGAGCGCGGCGGCCTCTTCGCCAACCTCAGCGTCAACTGGGGCGACGCGGGGGACAGTTACAACCTGCGCAACGGCCAGCTCATTACGAACAAGTCGCGCCTGCTCAGCGCGCAGCTGAAGCACGAACGCTCCTTCGGGGGGTCGCGGTTGCAGTACGGCGTCGACATGCAATGGACGATCCCGCGTACGGACCGCACGCTCAACGGGGGCTTCGAAGACGACGATCGCGTGATTGAAACGGGCGTCTACACGCACCTAACGAGCGCGCTCAGCCCGAAGTTCGATCTGGTGGCCGCGCTGCGTCTCGATCATCACAACCGGCTGGAGGAAGCGTGGTTCCTCTCGCCTCGCGCCGGAATCGTCTTCAAGCCGCAGCCGACGCAAACATTACGCGCCACGTACAGTCGCAGCTTCGAGCAGCCCGCGGCGCGGTTGATGTTCGCGGATTTCTCGCTCGGTCCGCTCGGACCGCTGCCATTCAACATCCAGCTGAACGGATTGGGCGGCTCTGGTCTCAACGTGCTGCGCGATTGCGGTGGCGCGTGCATGCGCGTCCCGGCGATGTTCGGCGGAACAGGTGCCGCAGTGCCGGCCGAGGCCACGCGCATGTGGCCTGTGATCGTCGCATTGCTCAAGGCGCAGGGCGCGGACATTTCGGCGCTGCCGCCGCCTACTGCGGCGCAGGTCGCTACGCAGTTCGGCGCGCTGAACTTTGTGAGCGGCGCATTTGATCCGATCAGCGCGGCGCAGCTGGCCGATGTTGCGCCGATCAGGCGGCAGGAGGAACAGTCGTTCGAGGCCGGCTACAAGGGCGTGTTCTCGAAATCCTCGTTAGGCATCGACCTGTATCACACACGGGCCAGCCACGTCTTCGGCAGCGGAGCGGCCGTTCTCACGCCGAACGTGTTCTTCGAGCTTTCGTCCCTGGCGCGCTATCTGGGCGGCTTCATGCCGGCCGCACAGGCACAGCAGCTCGCCACGGGCATCGCGCAGATCCCCGTGGGAACCATCGCGACGGACAGGAGCGCCGGAGCGGACATCCTCGTCGCCCCATTCGGAGATCAAGGCGGCTCCTTCTCGTATGCCGGTGTCGATGTCGCGCTCGACGGCCAGCTCACGCCGCGCCTGAGCGGCAACGCAAGCTACTCCTGGGTGAGCCGCGACTCTGTTTCGTTAGGTGCCGCCAAATCGTT
>DATBKN010000459.1:0-22913 GCA_036555845.1 Gemmatimonadaceae bacterium
GTGACCTTCCACAGCCGCGGCCGCGCATCGTTCTTCGCCGCGACGTGCGCGCGCGCGTGCACGCCCTGTATGCCGCGTTCTTCCCGGGGAATTCGATCCGCCCGATCGTGCATAACGACACGTTGTTCTGGTCGCTGCAACTCTACTCGGCGTCGGATTACTACCCGTTGAGCGAACCCGTGGACGTCAACGGCGTCGAGTTTCATTACTTGCGACCTGCAGCGATCGCGATCGTGAACGCGACGACTGGTCGTGTGTGGGCGATTCGTGACGACATCGGTGATCCGATTGTGAATTCGTGGGCGCGCCGTTTTCCGCAGCTCTTCGTGAGTCGCAGCTCGATTGCGCCAGAATTCCTTCGTAAGGTCGGCCCCCCGCTCGAGGGGAGCTTCGTTCAAGCACGCGCCTTTGCGCGCTTTGGGCGGCGTGGCGACGTCGCGCCGCCGTCACGACTGCCGCCGGTCACAGGCGGAGAGGATTCGTACGGCGACTATGCCGTCACGCTTGGCTACGACGTGCATCGTGGAGCCTTGTACTGGAGCACGCCGATACTCGACGCAGCCAACTTCGTGCGAGGGATCTACATCGCAACCGGCGGCGGATTGCATGATCCCGTTTTCATTTCGGCGCCGACGATGACGACGCGTTGGCCGGTGCTGCTCGAGCGTATGCAGCGGAGCAGCGATGGAGCAGGTCCGCTGGCCAACCGAGACCGCGCGATTCGCGGTCCGGTGAGGACGATTCCTCATGCGCGAGGCGTTTCGTTCGCCCAGACGACGTACACTCTTCGGGGTGACGGAACGCTGGCTGTCGCGCGAGTTGTGGTAGCCGACGAGGACTCTGTGCGCTCTGGGCCGAGTGTGATGGCCGCGATTGGCATTGAACCAGCGAGCATCACGTTGCCGCCGGCAACGCCAGAGGAGTTTCGCGCGCGCGTGGAGGCACAATACCGCCGAATGCGCGATGCGCTCGCTCGTGGCGATTGGCGCGCTTTCGGTGAAGCATACGAAGCGCTCGGCCAGCTACTGCGTACTCCGCAGCGCTAACGCTTGCTCACGGCGACGCGGTTCCGATAGCTTGCCGCCGCCCCGCATATGCCCCGCCCACATGCCAAGCCAGTCGCCGTCATTGCACTCGGCGGTAACGCGCTCGCGCCAGCGGGTGAAAAGGCCACAATCAGCGACCAATTCAGGCATACTCGCGAGAGTCTCGGTCCGATCGTGGACCTCGCACTCGACGGATGGAATGTGTGCGTCGTTCACGGCAACGGACCGCAGGTCGGTGACGAGCTGCTGCGAAACGAGCTGGCCAGAGAGGAGGCGGCTCCGCTCCCGCTGGGAGTTTTGGTTGCGGCGACGGCGGGATGGATCGGCTACATGATTCAGCAGTCGCTGGAGAACGCATTGCGACGACAAGGAAGCTCGCGCGAGGTGGCGACTGTGATCACACAGGCGCATGTTGCGCCTGACGATGACGCCCTACAAAAGCCGACGAAGTTCATCGGCTACGCGATCCCGCCGGAGCGTGCGCAGGCATTGATCGCCGAAGGCTACGCGATCAAACAAGACGGACATGGCCATTGGCGTCGCGTCGTGGCGAGCCCGCGGCCGCTGGCGATTCACGAGCTATCGACGATCAGGCGGCTCGTTAGGGCCGGCACTCTTGTCGTCGCCTGCGGCGGGGGCGGCGCGCCGGTCTACTACGACAATGACTTGCAGGGATGGGAAGGCGTGGACGCCGTCGTCGACAAGGACCTGGCCAGCGCCGTGCTGGCGCGCGACCTCGGCGCGGAGCTGCTCCTCATCCTCACAGACGTCGACGGGATCTATCTCGACTGGGGGAAGAAGTCGCAGCGTTTGATCCGCCGTATGACGCCTGACGAGGCTGACGAGTTCGACCGTGCCGGACAATTCGGGGAGGGAAGCATGGCGCCCAAGGTGCGTGCTGCGATCGACTTCGTTAGGCGTACGAGCGGGCGCGCGGTGATCACGGAGCTGAGTCGCGGCCGCGACGCCGTAAAGGGCGAAGCAGGTACGACAATCACATCGGAGACTGCGTGAACATTCACGAATATCAGGCGAAGGAGATTCTGCGTGGGCTCGGCGTGCCGATTCCGCAGGGCCTCGTGGCAGAAACGCCTGAAGAAGCTGAACAAATCGCGAAGCGGATCGGTAAGCCGGTGGTGGTCAAGGCACAGGTACACGCCGGCGGTCGTGGTAAAGCTGGCGGCGTGAAGCTGGCGAAGACACCGGCCGAGGCAAAGGAAAAGGCCGCGGCGATTCTCGGGATGCAGATCAAGGGCCTAACGGTGACGAAAGTCCTCGTCACCGAGGCGGCGGACATCGCGAGCGAAGCCTATATCGGCGTCATTCTCGATCGCGCGAGCAAGAAGCCGGTATTCATGGTGAGCGCGGCGGGAGGCATCGACATCGAAGAAGTCGCGGCGACCACGCCGGAAAAGATCGTCAAGCTGCCTGTGGACACGCGCTTCGGACTCATGCCGTTCCAGGCGATGCAGCTGGGCTTTTCGCTGTATGACGATATGGCGAAGGCACGCGCCGCCGGCCGAATCATGCAGCAGCTGTACATTGCGTTCATCCAAAGCGGCTGCTCGCTGGCCGAGATCAATCCGCTGGTTGTCACGCCTAACGGCGACGTCGTCGCGCTCGACGCCAAGATGGTGATCGACGACAACGAGCTGGACCGGCGTCCCGCGCTGGCAGCGCTGCGCGACGAGAGCGCCGAAGCACCGAGCGAGGTGGAAGCGCGGCACGCGAACCTCACGTTCATCAAGCTGGAAGGAAATGTCGGCTGTTGCGTGAACGGCGCCGGTTTGGCGATGGCGACGATGGATCTGGTGAAATACTACGGCGGCGAGCCGGCCAACTTCCTGGACATCGGTGGATCTTCCAATCCTGAAAAGGTGATCGCCGCGCTGCGTATCATCACGGAAGATCCTAACGTGAAGGCGATTCTGTTCAACATCTTCGGCGGCATTACGCGAACGGACGACGTCGCCAACGGGATCGTAACGGCTACGGCGCAGTCGCCGCTCAAGGTGCCGATCGTGATCCGCCTAACGGGGACTAACGAAGAGATCGCCCTCAAGATCCTCAAGGAGCACGGTTACTCGGCGTCCAGCGACATGGACGAAGCCGTGCAGCAGGCCGTGGCCCTCGCGACCGGAAAGTCCGGAAAGGGCGGGAGGGCTGCGTGAGCATCTTCGCCGACAAGCAAACGTCGCTCTTGGTTCAGGGAATAACTGGCCGCGACGGATCGTTCCACGCCAAGCAGATGATCGAATATGGCACGAAGGTCGTGGCTGGCGTGACGCCGGGGAAAGGGGGCCAGAAGTTCGAGGGAACGGTCCCGGTCTTCAATACCGTTGCACAGGCAGTAAAGGCGACCGGGGCGACTGCCTCGGTGATCTACGTCCCGCCGATGTTTGCCGCCGATGCCATCATGGAAGCGGCAGACGCCGGCGTTAGGCTGATCATCGCGATCACCGAAGGCGTGCCCGTGCTCGACATGACCAAGGTCTATCCGTTCGTGATGGAGCGCGGTGCGCGGCTGATCGGTC
Organism: Gemmatimonadaceae bacterium; assembly: GCA_036555845.1. Taxonomy (GTDB): domain Bacteria; phylum Gemmatimonadota; class Gemmatimonadetes; order Gemmatimonadales; family Gemmatimonadaceae; genus DASYRX01. The sequence goes on from DATBKN010000459.1 coordinate 3,581, forward strand.
CGAACTGTCCGGGCCTGATCACGCCGGGCGAGACGAAGATCGGGATCATCCCCGGCCGCATCTGCACACCGGGACCGGTCGGGGTCGTGAGCCGGTCGGGGACGCTGACATATGAGATCGTGTATCAGCTGACACGGGCGGGAATCGGACAATCGACGTGCGTCGGAATCGGCGGCGATCCGATCAACGGTACAAATTTCATCGACTGTTTGGCGGCGTTCGAGGCGGATCCTGCGACGAAGGCTGTTTGTATGATGGGCGAGATCGGCGGGACCGATGAGCAAGAGGCCGCCGCGTTCGTGCGCGCGAACATGAAGAAGCCTGTCGTCGGATTCATCGCTGGTCAGACGGCTCCGCCAGGACGGCGCATGGGGCACGCGGGGGCGATCATCTCGGGCTCGTCAGGCACGGCGGCGGAGAAGATCGAAGCGTTCAAGCAGGCGGGGATCGCGGTGGCGAAGCGGCCGGTCGATTTCGTTGGCTTAATCAGGGAAAAGTTGGCAGGCTGACATCAAGATCAAGGTCAAAAGCGGGAACGCAGATGACGCGGAAACGGCGCAGATGAACACAGATACAACAAGACACTCGGGCCCTTCCCGGAGGCGCGTCCAGAACTGAAAGCAGGCCTAACGAGACATGTGCTGCCGATCCTAGAGTGGTCTATCCAAACAAACGTATTGGAAGGGAAGGGCATCAAAGTTCTAATCGGCGTTGTCTGCGTAGGATTCTGCGTTATCTGCGTTCCCGCTGTTCTTTTTCAATCCCCCGCCTAGAGTCCACAGCTCAATTCTCGAAGAAAGCAGACTTTATGACCACTCGACGTGATTTCGTGAAGAAAAGCGCCGCGCTGGGCGCGGTAAGCTTGTTAGGCGACGTGCCGCTCCGGCTTCGCATGCTGCCGACGGCGCCGATGCGCATCCTGATCCTCGGGGGCACCGGCTTCATCGGCCCGCACCTCGTGCGCCATGCAGTGTCCCGTGGACATAAGGTTACGATCTTCACGCGCGGCCGGCGCCAGGCGGATCTGCCTAACGAGGTAGAGCGCCTCGTCGGCGACCGCAACGGGCAGCTCGGCGCCCTCGCGGGCAAGAAGTGGGACGCCGTGATCGACGACTCGGCGACGGATCCGGAGTGGGTCCGGCAGTCGACTTCGCTCCTCAAAGATGCCGCCGGTCAGTACGTCTTCACGTCGTCAACAGGCGTCTACTACCCATACCTCAAGCGCGGGCTGGATGAAAGCGACCCCGTGCGGCTCGAGTTCACCGATGAGAAAGATGGATCCGAAGCGTACGGCGTGCGCAAGTCGAAGTGCGAACGCCTAACGCTCGATACGTTCGGTTCTGGCGGCGTCGTCGTGCGGCCCACGTACATCGTCGGCCCTGGCGACACGACCGATCGCTTTCCGTACTGGCCCGTTCGGCTTGCGCGTGGCGGTGAAACCCTCGCGCCCGGGAAGAAAGACGATCCAGTTCAGATCATCGATGTGCGCGACCTGGTCGAGTTCACAATCAAGCTCGTCGAGGACAAACGGTCGGGCACGTACAACGTGACCGGTCCGCGTGGCACGCTCACGATCTCACAGTTCCTGGATCAGGCGGTCGCCGCTCTCAACTCGAACGCGAAGCTGACCTGGATCGAGGACTACGATTTCCTCGAGGCGCACAAGGTCACGTACTCCGTTCCTTGGGTCATGCTCAAAGGCAATAACCTCGGACACACATCAGTCAAGAACGACCGCGCCGTTGCCGCCGGCCTAACATTTCGTCCGCTGGCGGCCACCGTGCGCGACACGCTCACCTGGTGGAACGCCGCGCCAGCGACGCGCACAGCTACTCCGCGCTTCGCCATCACGCCGGAAATCGAAGCCAAGGCGCTCAGTGACTGGCACGCATTGCGCGGTTAACATTCGCCGTTAGGCATATTCAGACCTCAGACCTCAGACCCCGTTAAATGGCCTCGAACTACACGCTCACTATCATCAAACCCGATGCCTTCGGCGGCGGTAAGGCAGGAAAAATCATCGCCCATCTCGAGACCGCTGGATTTCGAGTGCGCGCGGCGCGCGTGCTCCGCCTGGATACTGCGCAAGCCGAAGAGTTCTACGCGGTGCATCGCGAGCGCCCTTTCTATCGCCCGCTCGTCGCCTTCATGACGTCAGGCACATGCATGCCGATGATCCTCGAGCGCAACGACGCGGTCGCTGAGCTGCGCCGAGTCATTGGCGCGACGGATCCGGCCGAGGCAGCCGAAGGCACTGTTCGCAGGCTGTTCGCAGAGTCAAAAGAGAGAAATGCGATCCATGCTTCGGACTCCGATGAGAACGCAGCGCGCGAGGCGCGCTTCTTTTTCGCTGAAGCCGACGTGATCGGAGCCTGACGCCTTCCGCTGCAAAGCTGCAAAGGCATCCTGGGTTGCCTTTTCGCACTCGTGCGGAACCCAACGTCCCGGTTGCTCGAAGCAATTCGACAGTCGACACGTCTTCGCCAGTTCCGCCTTCAGGCGCTCATTCTTGTGCGCCACGGCATTGCGCAACCAGGGCCTGTGGCCTAATTGCCCTCGGGGCCACGCGGCACGAGTTTGTTCTGCTCTACTTGCTCCTTTGCCTCTGTGCGTTGCCGCTCTTTCGTTGCTTGTCGCAGTGACAGTAGCACTGACACGACCGCTCTGGAAAGCGCTGCCCGCAAACGTGCGCTCGGTGCTGACTCAACAATAGAGTAGACTCACGAATTCACGCGCCTCGGCGCGCCTCATGTGACCCTATATAGTCCTTCTGCGACGCAGCGCGGCATTCGGCTACACGGAACACAGGCTCCAGTTACCGTTGAGCCGCAAAACGTGTACTTCACATTTGCTTCGGGACGACTGTCATATGACTGCGTCTCGTGCAACGCCAAGTGCTGTCGCGGTTATGGCTACTACAGCAGAGTGGACGGAGAGTTGAGTCGCCAGCTCGAGATGCGGCGATCGCTTACGCTATTTGTAGAAAGCAATCCTGACTCGAGTTCAGTTGTCGCTGTCGGCAACTGTGCTCCGGGCTGCTTCTTCCTTTCGGACGACGGATTGTGCCAAATACACGCGAAGCATGGCCACGAAGCCAAACCCGAAACGTGTCGGCTATTCCCATTCAATAGTTTCCGGCGGCTCGGGCCCTACCTAATCGTGCAGCCCCATTCCCTGTGTCCGCTGGAAGTCGTTCCGGCAGATTCCACGAGCACATGCTCAGACCACGATGCGCTTCTTGGTGAAATGGTTAGGGCGGGCATTGCCGGCGTCGTACCAGTTTGTGAGAGTAGTAGCCAAGATCGGGAACAACTCGTAGCGGACGAGCGTGCTGTCGTGCGGTTGTCCGAGAGTTTTCCCCTCGGGGGCACGTATGTGGATTGGATCGCTTCACAAATGCCTTCAAAACCAGGAAGCGGTATCGACGAGCACAGATTGACGATACGGCAATTTGTCTCGAAGGTCTGTGATCTGACCGGAATGACTCGTGACGCTTCGACGGAGACTGATAACGGATTGACTCGAACACTGGTGGCGGCAACGCCATTCCTTCGCTCACAACTTCTGCTCTATCCTGCAGATCCGAAACAATCAGGTAGCTGGTTTCCAATCGAAGTTTCCCAGGTCCCGCTGGCCCTGTTGAGCCTTTACCTCTTCGCGTTGAGCGCTCAGTCCGCCGGAATGACCCGGATCACTTTCCAGACGCTCGCGGCGCTCGAGAGTCGTTTTCGGCCTCTGCTGCACACGCTTGTACATACCGACTCGGTCATGGTCTGGCGCAAAGGCGTCTTGATCGATGGCAACGGCTTCGAAAAACCCGAACAGCGACTCGTGTATATGCGTCTGGCCAAGGCGCTTCTGCCTAGCGTACAGCGTAAGCGAAAAGCAACGTTAGGCGATCTGATACTGGAGTACTCGCCGTCGGAACCGCTCGAACGTGTGTTGTTTATCAAGCGTGTCTCCGCGAAGCTTTTGGGCAAGATCGGAGTTCTTGAACGAGAGCAATTCTCACGTACGAAAGTCGGAAGACGCTTGCACCTAGCCAGTTCGGTTCAGAGATTCGCACTTGCTCACGGTGGAGATACCGCCTTACGGGTCGCGACACGTAGGGCCCGATAGTTGGGCACCGTCGTACACGTCATGAGAGTGCTCAACCACGGTTACTGCGCGCCGCTGCGCACAGCAACCTTTAGCACCGAAGAGAAGCAGCGCTTCGACGTTTTCGACCAAACAGACGAGTCGCGCGCGATCATCTGCCGCGCGCTCGACTTTGCGCGTGATCACCTCGGCGTGCGCTGGCCGATAGAATCGGCGTAACTTCGCGTCCCATTATGAGTTGACCCCCGCCTTGGGGGGCTCTAGATTCGGGCGCCATGCTGTCCTTCGACCTCCGCGCTCTTGAGGCGAAGGCGGTACAGGTGGCGGGCCGCTTGTCGGCTCGCGACCCCGTCTGGGACGAGCACGATGTGCGTCCCGCCGACGCGGTCCACGTCACCGGTCGCCTCTCGACCGCCGGCTCTGGCCGCTTCTATTTCAGTGGTCACATGTCGGGACACGTTGAGACGCAGTGCCGCCGCTGTCTCGGCCCTGCGTCGCTCGACGTGAAGGAGGAGTTGCACCTCCTCTTTGCGGAGGAGGGAACGGCGGAGGCGGACGAACCGGATGTGTATGCCATTCCGTCGCGGGTCAATTCACTGGACCTGCGGCCGGCCATCCGCGAGCAGTGGGTGCTCGCAGCGCCGGCGTTCGCGCTGTGCCGGGAGGACTGCAAAGGGTTGTGCCCGCGGTGCGGCGCCGACCTGAACATGGGCGACTGTTCGTGCGACGCGAACGTCGATCCACGCTGGAATGCCTTGCGTTCGCTGCGCGGCGACGCCTAACGCCGATCGACTAACCTAACGACTCAGATGGCCGTACCGAAAAGACGAACCTCGAAGCGCAAGAAGCGCGCTCGCAACACACACAAGGCAGCGCCGATCATGGCCCTGCAGAAATGTCCGCGTTGCGGCTCCATGAAGCGGCCGCATCGCGTCTGCCTTGAGTGCGGCTATTACGCCGGCAAGTCTCGAGTCGAAGCCAGGGAAGCCTGAGTTGGCCCGCGTCGCGTTGGACGTCATGGGTGGTGACTTCGCCCCCGATGCTCCAATAGCGGGCGCGCTCCTCGCCGCTCTCGAAAGCGACGGCACCAGCGCGCACAGCATCCAATTCGTCGGACGTCCCGACGTCATTCGCGAGCGGCTCGACGCCTTGCTGGCGGGCGAGTTCGCGCACGCACGCAAACACGCCGAGCGGTTGGAAATCATTCCAGCCAGCGACGTGATCGAGATGTCGGAGAAGCCAACCGCGGCGCTACGTGCAAAACCGAATAGCTCCATGGCTGTTGGGCTCAAGCTGCAGGCCGAAGGGAAGTCTGACGCCTTCGTCTCGGCCGGCAATACGGGAGCGCAGATGGCGCTCTCGTCCATCATCCTGCGCCTGCACGCGGGCCTCAAGCGTCCCGCGATCAGCACATTCTTCCCGACAGCGCGCGAGAGTGTCGTGGTGCTCGATTCCGGCGCCAACGTGGATTGCTCCGCCGAGGAGCTCGTGCAGTTCGCGCGGCTGGGCGCGGTGTACGCCGAAGACTTGCTAGGCAGAAAGAACCCCGTCATCGGCCTCCTTTCCATTGGAGAGGAGCCGGAGAAGGGAAACGCCGTCGTGAAAGAGGCGCACCAGCTGCTGCGCGAGTCGGGACTCAACTTCCAGGGCAACATCGAAGGGCGCGACCTTCCCGGCGGTGCCTCGGACCGTGGCCCGTTCGACGTCGTCGTCTGCGACGGCTTCGTCGGCAACGTGGTGCTGAAGTTCTACGAAGCCGTCGCCCCGATGATACTCGGCGCCGTTAGGCAGCGGTTAGGCGTCGACAAGGAGGCGCTCAGCGCGGCGTTCAAGCACCTCGATTACTCGGAGCACGGTGGTGCGCCGCTGCTCGGCGTCAAAGGCGTCAGCATCATCTCGCACGGCAAGTCGTCGCCGCGCGCGATCAAGAACGCGATCGGCGTGGCAGTCCGTGCTGTAGAGTCGCGCATGAACGAGCACATCGAGCGACGTCTCGCTGCCGCGGTCCGCGCCGCGCCCGCCGCGGAGCGCCAAGGGTCCAGCGCATGAAGCGACCGGTCGCCTACTTCGCCGGCATCGGGAAATACGCCCCACGTCGAGTCATCAAGAACAACGAGTTCGCCAAGATGGGACTCGACACGAACGACGAGTGGATCGTTCAGCGCACGGGCATCAAGGAGCGCCATATTTCCGGGCCTAACGAGACGAACTGTTCCATGTCCGCGGCGGCCGCACGCACTGCCATGGATCGCGCCGGCGTGCATGCGGGTGAGCTCGACGTCATCGTCGTCGGCACTGCATCGCCGGACCGCCTGCTTCCGTCCACCGCTGTCGATCTCCAAGCCGAGTTAGGCGCTACCCGCGCCGCAGCATTTGACGTATCGGCGGCCTGCTCCAGCTGGCTCTACGGGCTCATCGTGGCCGAAGGCCTCATGATGAGTGGGAACGCAGAAACAGTTCTTGTCGTGGGTACCGAGAAACTGTCCGCGATTACCGATTGGACGGATCGCTCCACTGCCGTCCTCTTTGGTGACGGGTCTGGCGCCGTGATTCTCAAACGCTCGAAGCAGCATAAGGGGATTCTGTCCACGTACTTCCGCAGCGACGGCACGCTCGCGGAACTGCTGTATCGTCCCGGCGGCGGCGCCACGTGGCCGTTCGATGAAAAAGTGATCAGCGAAAAGGCCCAGTTCATCAAGATGGAAGGCCGCGAGGTCTTCAAGCACGCCGTTCGGTCGATGTCGGACGCGGCCGACCGCGCGCTGGATGGCGCCAAGCTCACCGGCGCAGAGATCGACCTCCTGATTCCACACCAGGCGAACGTGCGGATCATTGAAGCCACGGCCAAGCATGCCGGCGTTCCGATGGAAAAAGTGTTCGTGAACGTCGATCGCTACGGCAACACGTCGTCGGCGTCCATTCCTATCGCACTGGACGAGGCGCTCGCACAGGGACGCATCGGCGACGGCGCGACGGTATTGCTCGTCGCGTTCGGCGCGGGCTTCACGTGGGCGTCCATGGTCGTGCGCTTCTAAGCGATGGATGTCGTCCTGCTGTTCCCTGGACAGGGATCGCAGAAGCCGGGCATGGGAAAGGACCTGCACGACGCGTTCGCTCCCGCGCGCGAGGTCTTTGCTGCCGTCGATGCGGCGTTAGGTGAAGCGCTGTCGTCGGTATGCTTCAACGGACCAGCCGAAACCCTGACGCAAACGCATTACGCGCAGCCGGCGCTTCTGGCGCACAGCGCGGCCGTGTGGACGCTGACGCGAGAGAAGCTGCGTCCATACGTGCGCGCCGCGGCCGGGCATTCGTTAGGTGAGTTCACAGCGCACTACGCCGCGGGAACGTTCGCCCTGGCCGATGCCGCGCGCATCGTCAGGCGCCGCGGCGAGCTGATGTATCAGGCCGGCGTCGAGCGACCCGGCGCCATGGCAGCCATTCTCGGCCATACGTCGGAGTCCATCGACGTGATCTGCGCGCGGGCCAGCGCAGACCCTGAGGGCGGCGTTGTCGTGCCGGCCAACTACAACTCGCCAGGTCAGATCGTCATCTCCGGCGAGGTGAGCGGCGTCGAAAAAGCGATGGAACTGTGCAAAGACGCCGGCGCCAAGCGCGCCATGCGCCTCAACGTGAGCGGCGCCTTTCACTCTCCACTGATGGATCCGGCGCGCGACGGGCTGCGCGAGGCGCTAGCGAGTGCGACGATGCACCGCGCCGGCGTCCCGGTCTACGCCAATGTTTCGACTGAGCCCGTTTGCGATCCCGGCACCGTGCGAGCGCTGCTCGTCGAGCAACTCACGGCGCCCGTGCGCTGGATCGAATTGGTGCAACGACTGGCGAACGATTTTCCCTCGGCGACGTACGTGGAGATGGGTCCGGGCTCTGTCTTGACCGGACTCGTCAAGAAGATCGCGCCTAACGTCACGACAATGACGTGCGGCACCGTTCCTGAAGTCGAGCGCCTGATCGCGGCGGTCGCCTGATGCTCCTCGATCTGGCAGGGAAGAACGCTCTCGTCACCGGAAGCACGCGCGGCATAGGCCACGCGATCGCCCAGACGTTGACAGGCGCCGGTGCGCGCGTGGCGATCGTCGGCCGTGATAAGACCAGGGCGAGCGAGGTCGCGGCACAGCTCGGGAATGGCGCCCAGGGTTTCGGCTGCGACGTGAGCGACGTCGCCGCGGTGACGCAGCTCATCGGCGACGTGGAGTCAGCGTTCGGCAGCATCGACATCCTCGTGAACAACGCCGGCCTAACGCGTGATAACCTGCTCGTGCGACTCAAGGACGACGATTGGGACGCCGTACTCAACGCGAACTTGCGCGGCGCGTTCGCGGCGATGCGCGCGGCGGCGCGCGGCATGATGAAGCGGCGTTCGGGCCGCATCATCAACATCGCCAGCGTCGTCGGCCTAACGGGCAACAAGGGGCAGGCGAACTACGCCGCGTCCAAAGCCGGTCTCATTGGAATGTCCAAGGCCGTCGCCAAGGAGCTTGCTTCGCGCAACGTGCTTGTGAACGTCGTCGCGCCTGGCTTCATCGATACAGACATGACGGCAGCACTCACGGCGGAAGCCCGTCAGGCGCTCTTGAGTCAGATCCCGCTCGAGCGGCTGGGCAGCCCGAACGATATCGCGAATGCAGTGGCCTTTCTCGCTTCAGATCTCGCGTCCTATATCACCGGCCAAGTGCTTGTAATTGACGGCGGTATGGTGATGTAGGTCGACCGGAACGGTTATCTTTTATCCCCTATCCTCCTATCCCCTAACCCCTAGGAACATGGATTACGCCGAGAAGGTGAAGGACATCATCGAGAAGGAGCTTGGCGTCGAGCGTGAAAAGCTCACGGACAACGCCAGCTTCATCGAAGACCTCGGAGCCGACTCGCTCGACATCGTCGAGCTCGTCATGGAGTTCGAGAAGGAATTCAACATCGACATTCCGGACGAGGATGCAGAGAAGCTGCGCACGGTGGGCGACGCGCTGAAATACCTGAACGAGAAAGTCGCCGCGTAAATGAAGCGGCGGGTCGTCATCACGGGCATCGGCCTGATTTCGCCAGTCGGCAACGACGTGGCGAGCACGTGGCGCGCACTCCTGAATGGCGAATCCGGCGCTGGTGCAATTACGCAGTTCGATGCCTCGCGCTTCCCGGTGCGCTTCGCCTGCGAAGTGAAAGGGTTCGATCCGCTCAAGTACATGGAAAAGAAAGAAGCCAAGCGATCGGACGCGTTCACGCAGTACGCCGTCGCCGCCTCCATCGAGGCGATGACAGATGCCTGCCTAACGTCCGGCACGCCGTTCGACAAAAACATGGCCGGCGTGATACTCGGCAGCGGGATCGGCGGGCTGCAGATCTTCGAGCGACAACACGACGTCTATCGCGAGTTAGGCGAGAGCAAGATCTCCCCGTTCTTCATTCCCATGTTCATTCCGAACATCCCGGCGGGGATCGTGTCGATGCGCTTCGGTCTCAAGGGACCGAACTACGCAACGGTCTCGGCTTGCTCGACGAGTGCGCACGCGTTGGGAGATGCGTACCGCACGATTCAATACGGCGACGCCGATATCATCCTTGCCGGCGGAACAGAAGCGACCGTGACGCCGATGGCGATCGGTGGCTTCGCCAACATGAAAGCGCTCTCGGAGCGCAACGATGACCCCAAGGCAGCCTCACGACCGTTCGAGAAGGATCGCGATGGCTTTGTCATGGGGGAAGGCGCCGCGATGCTCGTCCTCGAAGAGCTGGGGCACGCCAAGCGCCGCAACGCACGCATATACGCCGAGATGGTTGGCTACGGTGCGACAGGCGATGCGTACCATCTCACTGCGCCACCGCCCAATCACGAGGGACTTCAACGCGCGATGCGCCGAGCCATGAACGACGCGAGCGTGAGCCTGAGCGACGTGCAATACATCAACGCACACGGCACGTCGACACCGCATAACGATCTCAACGAGAGCCGCGCGATCCGTGCTGTCTTCGGCGCCAATCCGCCGAAGGTGAGCTCGACGAAGTCGATGACCGGTCACATGCTCGGCGCCGCCGGCGCGGTGGAGATGATCGTTTGCGCCCTCGTCGTCCGTGAAGGAATGATTCCGCCGACGATCAACTACGTGACGCCCGACCCCGAGTGCGATCTGGACTTCACGCCTAACGTCGCCGTCAAACAGGACGTGCGCGTAGCGCTCAGCAACAGCTCCGGCTTCGGCGGACATAACGTCACGCTGGCTGTGAAGCGCTACGAGGCGTAGGCCTCGGCCTCGCATGCTGCGCGTCGAGCCTGTCGCCGTAAGCGTCAATCGCGCTGCTCTGCGTGACCCCGCGCTGCACCCGATCGCCGACAAAGTCGCGCAAGGCAAACGACTCGATGACGCCGACGGCCTCGTGCTCTTTCAGACGAGCGACCTCCTGGGCGTTGGTGCGCTTGCCGATGCAGTCAATCGCGCGCGTCACGGCGACGTCGTCACGTTCGCCGCGAACCAGCACATCAATCCGACGAACGTCTGCGTGCTGCGGAAGACGTGCGTCTTCTGTGGCTACGCGAGACTTCCCAAGGAAGAAGGCGCGTATCGCTACACCCTCGAGCAGGTGCTTGCCGAGGCAGAGCAGGCACGCGACGGCCTAACGCGTGAGTTCCACATCGTCGGCGGGCTCGACATGCAAGCGGGGCTCGAGTACTACACGACGATGCTGCGCGCGCTCAAGCGCGAGCTGCCGCACGTGCACATCAAGGCGCTGACGGCCGTCGAGATCGCGCACCTGGCGCGGATCGAGAAGATGTCCTGGCGCGACGTGCTCATCGCGTTGAAAGAGGCGGGACTCGATACAATGCCTGGAGGCGGCGCCGAAACGTTCAGCCTCGCCGTGCGGGAACAGATCGCGGATAAGAAGCTCGGCGGCGCGGACTTCATTGGCGTGCATCGTACGGCGCACGAGTTAGGCATCCGAACCAACTGCACCATGTTGTATGGGCATGTGGAATCGTATGCCGATCGCGTGGCGCACATGCGCATGTTGCGGGAGCTGCAGGACGAGACCGGCGGCTTCCTGGCGTTCATCCCGCTCGCCTATCATCCCGACGACAACGCGCTAGGCGTCACATTAGGGCGCCAAGGCATCGCGTCCACAGGCTTCGACGATCTGCGGAATCTGGCCGTCGCGCGACTCTATCTCGACAACTTCGCGCACATCAAGTCGCACTGGATCATGGTGACGCCGTTCCTCACGCAGACGGCGCTGGCGTTCGGCGTGAATGACATCGAAGGGACAGTCGTGCGCGAGAAGATCTATCACGCCGTGGGGGCAACGACGCCGCAGGCGATGTCGCTCGATCAGCTGCTCCAGCTGATTCGTGGAGCGCGCAAAACGCCAGCGGAGCGTGATTCGTTCTACAACATCTTGCGGGTCTTCGAAGGACCAGAGGGAGGAGCGCCGCTGCCTGACGTGCCGGCGGGCGTTGCCGCGTGACGCTGCGTGTTGGTCGCATCCCATACGTCAACTGCTATCCCGTTTACGGAGCCATAGACAGAGGCATCGTTAGGCTCGACGCCGAGCTCGTGAGCGGCGTGCCAACCGAACTCAATCGCCTGGTCAGCGAAGGGCAGTTGGACGTGAGCGTCGTATCGGCCGTGGAATACGCCCGCGATTCGCGGCGCTATTTGCTGCTGCCGGATCTGGCGATTTCGTGCGATGGCCCCGTGCGCAGCGTGATGCTGTTTTCGTCGCGACCGGCTGAGGAGCTTGGCGGCGAACGCGTGCTCGTCAGCGCGAGCTCGATGACGAGCGTGGCGCTGTTGGAGATCCTGTTTGAGCACGTCTGGCAGGCGCGCCCCGAGTTCGTACGCGGCGACACGGAGCATGGCGAGGCGGACAATGCCGATTCGCGCGAGTGTGTCGCGCGGCTGGTGATCGGAGACGCAGCGCTCGTGCTCTCGGACAGCCGCCGAAAAAACGGGGACCGCCGATTTCCGCATGCGTATGACCTGGGCGAAGAATGGAAGGCCTGGACAGGGTTGCCTTTCGTCTTCGCCGTTTGGGTCGCTCAGCGCACAACGCCCGTGGCGAAGTCGTTAGGTGTCCACGCCTCACTCATCGAGTCGCGTGACTGGGGCCTGGCGCACCTGGACGAGTTGGCGCAGGCTGCCGCCGAGTCGACTGGCGTGTCGGTCAGCGATTGCAGAACATATTTGAGTGGGCTCGATTACGGCCTCTCGTACGAGCACCTGGCTGGACTCACGGAGTTCTTTCGTCGTCTCGTGCATGCAGGCCGCGTACCTAACGGCACGCTCGCGTTCCTCGTCGGATAGCGTTAACCAAATTCAAAAGGGTGAACCGCACGCGGAGAACGCGGAGCACTGCACGGGAAGCACGTGCCTGAGGAAGGATAAATGCCCCGCCTAGCGAAGAAGGCGTCAACTCAACAGGCACGCACTGGTAGCCGTCGGCTGCGGTACCAAGTGGCGATGAGCCTCGATGGATACATCGCACGCCCTAACGGCGAGTACGACTGGATCGTCATGGATCCGGACATCGACTTCGGCGACATCTTCAGCGAGTTCGACACGCTCATCATGGGCCGCAAGACATTCGAGCCGATGGCCGGTCAAGGGCAGGGCAACTACCCGGGGATGAAGACCGTCGTGGTCTCCCGGACGCTCAAACCAAGCGACTATCCCAGCGTGACGATTGTTTCCGACAACGTTGCGGACGCCGTGAGAGAATTGAAGGCGCAGCCAGGCAAAGACATCTGGCTCTTCGGCGGCGGTGAGCTCTTCCGAAGTCTGCTCGAGGCGGGAGTCGTCGACGGCGTCGGCGCCGCAATTGTGCCCGTCGTGATCGGCGGCGGCGTTCCGTTTCTCCCGGCGCCTGCAAAACTCACGAAGCTCAAGCTCATTCAACACAAGCTCTATCCCAAGTCCGGGATCATGAGCGTGGAGTACGCCGTGGTCTGATCGCGTGGCGGGCAGTCGCGGCGTATCTTCGCCCGCCTATGACGCCCACCTGCCTCTCGGACGAACGCCTCAGCTCCCGCTCCAGGCTCGGATTGTTCACGCGCGCCTGGTCTCGTACGCCGCGTTAGGGCATGCAGCGCGCCGTCCAGATCTACGCAGCGGTGCAGTTCATCGTCATCGGCCTGTCTCATATCATCCAGCGCCGGGCCTGGGCCAAGTTCTTCATTCATCTGCGATCACTCGGCCACACCGGGACGTTCATCAACGGGTTCTTGAGCTTGATATTCGGCTCGATTGTCGTGGCGTTCCACAATGTGTGGACGGGCCTTCCAGTTGTGCTCACAGTGATCGGCTGGGCGCAGATCGTGAAGGCCTTCGTCTCGTTCGTGTTTCCAGAGATCGGTGCGCGCGGCATCAATCGCGTGAGCGTAGAGCGCGACTGGGAGTTCGCCGTCGGGGGCGTGATGTTTCTCGTGCTCGCCGCGCTCATGATCGTGATCATTTGGCGGGGCGGAGCGTGAGCGACGTCGATCTCTATCACAGCACCTATCGCCACTTCGGCACTGACGCCCTCGCGGCGGTTAGGCGCGAGACTTACGACGAAGACATCGGGCAAAACAGCTGGCTCCGCGTCGCCGAGCTACGCGGCTTCGTCGAGTGGATGGACCTCTCGGCTCATAGCCGAGTGCTCGAAGTCGCCTGTGGCTCAGGCGGACCAGCGTGTTACGTCGTGCAGCGGACTGGATGCCACCTAACGGGCGTCGATGCGAATCCTGATGGGGTGGCGTATGCCCGCGCGCGTGCCGCGAGCCTGGGACTCGGCGAGAAGACAACCTTCATCGAGTCCGATGCCAGCAAGCGGTTGCCGTTCGAAGATGGTTCATTCGACGCGCTGCTGTGTATCGACGCCCTCAATCACCTGCCGGATCGACGCGCGGTGTTGACAGACTGGTTCCGCGTGCTGAGTCCAGGCGCCGACCTAACGTTCACGGATCCTGTCGTCGTCACAGGAGCCGTCAGCAACAATGAGCTCGCGCGACGTGCCTCGATCGGCTTCTTCCTGTTCGTGGCGCCTGGCTACAACGAGCGCTTGCTCGGCGAGGCTGGGTTCAGACTATTACGCGTCAGCGACGCCAGCGACGCCGCGGCAGAGGTGGCAGCGCGTTGGCATGCCTCGCGCGCGCGTGTCCGTGGCGAGATTGTCGCCATCGAAGGCGAAGAAAGGTTCGAAGGACTGCAGGACTTCTTGCAGGTTGTGCACGACCTGACCGCCAGCGGCCGGCTATCGCGCTTGATCTACCATGCGGTCAAGCCAGCATGACGATGGTCGCATTGTCGTCCTCGAGGCCATGACCAAGCCTGGCGTCCATTCGATATGGATCGTGCGACCCGACGGCCGTGCGGCCAGAACGGAGATCAGACGCATGCCTCTGCCTTAGAAACGCGCTAACTTTCCTCCGACCTCCGACCTCCGACCTCCGCCCTTAGACCTTGTCCAGTCTATTGGAGTCTTACACAAACGCCCCTCTCCTCGAGCTCGGCCTCGAGGCAGATCGCGTTCGCGCCACCAAGCATCCGCACAACACGGTCACGTACATCGTCGACCGGAATATCAATTACACGAATGTCTGTGTAGCGGACTGCGGCTTCTGCGCCTTTTACAGGCGGCCCAAGCACGGAGAAGGGTACACGCTCTCGTTCGAGCAGATCGGAGCGAAGATCGAAGAAACCAAAGCGTTAGGTGGTGTGCAGATTCTCATTCAGGGAGGGCACAATCCGTACATCCCCCTCGAGTGGTACCTGGACCTGTTAAAGTACATTAAGAAGTACCATCCCATTCACATTCACGGCTTCAGCCCAAGCGAAGTCGACTTTTTCTCGACGCTTTTCCGCATGCCAGCCGTCGAGGTCATTCGCGAGCTGCGAAAGGCAGGGCTGGATTCGATCCCGGGCGGAGGAGGAGAGATCCTCGTTCAGCGCGTGCGTGACATCGTCGCTGCCAAGAAGGCCGGCGCCGATCGCTGGCTCGAGATCATGGAGCTGGCGCATAACGAGGGAATGAAAACCTCGGTGACGATGATGTACGGCATCGGCGAGACACTCGCCGAGCGGCTGGAGCATTTGCAGCGAGTGCGCGACCTGCAGGCTCGCACAGGCGGGTTCACAGCGTTCATAACGTGGCCGCTACAGCCTGAGAACACACCATCGATGTCGCACATGCCCAAGACCGACGCGGTGACTTACTTGCGAACGGTGGCAATCTCGCGCATCGCGCTCGATAACGTGCCTAACCTGCAATCGAGCTGGGTGACGATGGGGATGAAGATCGGGCAGCTCGCACTGCGCTTCGGCTGCAACGACTTCGGTTCGCTGATGATCGAAGAGAACGTCGTCTCGGCGGCGAACACCACGCACCGAACGACGACCGAAGAGCTGGAGCGCCTCATTCGCGATGCCGGGTTCACACCGGCGCGCAGGCGACAGGACTACTCAATCATCAAGCCGACCGAGGCCGTCGCGGCGTGACCCGCGTCGGCATCGGCTACGACTCACATCGCTTCGCCTCTGGTGGCCCGTGCCTGCTCGGCGGGGTCTCGATTCCTGGCGATAGGCACCTGGTCGGTCACAGCGACGGCGACGCCATCGCGCACGCCATTACAGACGCCGTGTTAGGCGCTGCGGCGCTCGGTGACATCGGGGCGATGTTCTCTGACACGGATCCCGCGAACAAGGGTCGCGACTCCATGGAGATGCTGCGCAGTGCCGTGGCGCGCGTGGCGGCAGCAGGATGGCGCGTGCAGCAGGTGGACGCGACCGTGGTAGCCGAGTGGCCCAAGATTGCAGCATATCGCGAGGCGATGCGGGCGGGCGTGGGTGCTGCGTTAGGGATCGAGGCCAACGCCGTCAGCATCAAGGGGAAGTCGAACGAGGGCCTCGGGTGGATCGGGCGCGAGGAAGGCCTCGCGTGCATGGCCGTGGCGACGCTGATCGCAGCGAATACTTAGTTAGATCCCAAAGTGCTGACGTCGCTTCTCGACTGGCTCGGCGGCCTGGATCCGGTCGTGTTGAACGCGGCGTTAGGTGTACTGGCTTTCGTCGAGAACGTCTTTCCGCCCATCCCGGCCGACGTGGTCGCAGCGTTCGGATCGTTCGTGGCGGCTCGCGAAGGGCGCGCGCCACTCGCTCCGTTTCTCGCCGTTTGGTTGAGCAACGTGGCCGGCGCGATGTTCATGTACTTCATCGGCAGCCGTCTGGGCCAAAAGCGCGTGGAGAAGTGGCTTCGCCTAACGCCGCACGACCCAGCCGAGAAACGCTTCGAGGCGCTGTACGGACGTTTTGGGACTGCGGCGTTCTTTTTGAGCCGCTTCATTCCGGGCGTTCGCGCCATCGTGCCGCCGTTCGCCGGTGCACTCCATATCAAGCCGTTCAAGCCTGCCATCGCCATCGCGCTCGCGTCCGGGCTGTGGTATGGTCTGATCACTTTTGTCGCGTTCCGAGCAGGGGCGTCGTGGGAGACGCTCGTCGGGATGCTCCAGAGACTCGGGTGGGGCGCCGCGATTGGCGCATCGGTCATCCTTATTGTGATGCTCTTTTGGCTCTATCGGCGACGCAAGCGTCGTAAGGCTTCCGCGGCATGAGGGGGCGCCGGAGAATCGCTTGCTGGTAGCTTTCGGCTGTCAGCTGTCGGCCGACAGCTTTGGTTGATCCTTACTCTTGTGAATCCAGGCCCAAGACCGGATGTGCCTGACGAAATCGCCCGAGCCTTTCTGCTCGAGCGCTTCGACGATTTCTTGTCGTTAGAAGCCGGGGCAGCAGGAAATACTCGTGAGGCGTACGGCCGCGACGTCGCTCGCTTTGCGATCTTCGCGCGCGTGAAGGGGGCCAGATCGCCGCAGGCAGTCGATCCGCACACGCTGCGCGACTACGTGTATCACCTCAAAGACCTGGGCCTCTCACCAGCCTCGATCCGCCGCAACGTCTCGGCGATTCGCACTTACTACAAGTTTCTCTTAGGCGAGGGCCACGCGACAGCCGATCCGACCGAGCGTCTCGAGCTGCCCAGGAAGTGGCGTACGCTGCCCGATGTGCTGAGCGTGAATGAAGTCGAGCGCTTGTTAGGCGCGCCGACAGTGGACGAGCCGCTCGCCTTTCGCGACAGGGCCATTCTCGAGCTGGCCTACGGTGCTGGGCTGCGCGTCGGCGAATGGCTGGCGGTCGACACGAAAGACGTGCTGTTCGATCAGGGCCTCGTGCGCATCATGGGGAAGGGGTCGAAGGAGCGCATGGTGCCGATCGGCCGCTCGGCAATCACCGCTGTCGCGTTGTATCTACGCGAGCTGCGTCCTCGACTGGAAAAAGGCGAAGGGAAGGGAAAGCTCTTCCTCAACGCGCGCGGAAAGCCGCTCTCGCGGATGGGGGCGTGGGGGATTCTCCAGAAGCACGTCGATCGCGCCGGCATCGGAAAGGCTGTCACACCGCACACGCTGCGGCATTCGTTCGCGACGCATTTGCTGGAGCGTGGCGCTGACCTGCGCGCCGTGCAGGACATGCTCGGCCACGCGGATATTTCGACGACGCAGATCTATACTCATGTGGATCGCGAATACCTCCGAAGCGTTCACAAGAAATACCACCCGAGAGCTTAGCTGGCAGCCGTCGGCTGGCAGCTGACAGCAGCTGTTTGTCACTGTGAAGATTCTCCTGATCGACAATTACGACTCGTTCACCTACAACCTCGTGCAGCACCTCGGTTCGTTAGGTGCTGAGCTCGAGGTCCAGCGGAACGATGCTGTCTCTGTCGAGGAGGCACTGGCGCGGAAGCCGAGCGCGATCGTGTTGTCGCCGGGGCCGTGCACGCCGCGTGAGGCGGGAATCTGCGTCCCCCTGGTGAGGGAGGCCGCCGGAAGGGTGCCGCTGCTCGGCGTCTGTCTGGGACATCAGGCGATCGGGGAAGCATTCGGCGGTCATACGGTGCGTGCCAGGCGCGTTATGCACGGCAAGACATCGAACGTGCAACACTCGGGCAAGGAGCTGTTCGCAGAATTACCGTCGCCCATTTCGGTGATGCGCTATCACTCGCTCGTGGTCGATCCGGACACGCTTCCTAACGAGTTGGAAGTCACAGCGACGACGCAGGATGATCCGACCGAAATCCACGCCGTGCGACATCGCCGGCATCCCGTGTGGGGCGTGCAGTTTCACCCGGAGTCCGTCCTGACGCCGCAGGGCATGAACCTGCTCAAGAATTTTCTCGAGCTCGCCGACGCGTGGAACAGGCGCCACTAGATCGCGAGTACGCAGCGCCGCGCTATGCCTGGTATGTCGTCGCGCTGCTTCTGATCGCGAACGTGTCGGCCCACGTCGACAGACAGATCCTGTCCCGTCTCGTCGACCCCATCAAGCAGGATCTGGGGATCAGCGACACCAAGATGGGACTGCTCATCGGGTCCTCCTTCGGACTCTTCTACGCGACGTTAGGCCTGCCGCTCGGGCGCCTCGCTGATTCCTGGAACCGGCGCAACATCATCGCGTTAGGAATCGCTCTGTGGAGCTTGATGACGGCGCTGTTCGGCGTCGCGCGAGGCTATGTACAACTGCTTCTTGCGCGCACCGGTGTCGGCGTCGGCGAGGCCGCGCTGATCCCACCGGCCGTCTCGCTACTCGGCGACCTGTTCCCACCGAAACGACTCGCGACAGCCATTTCATTCTTTAGCGCAGCCGTGTTCATCGGGTCCGGTTTGGCGTACTACATCAGCGGCGTGACCGTCGATGCCGTCGCGGGGATGGCGGCGCCGAATCTGCCGATCGTCGGCACCATCCGCCCGTGGCAAGCCGTCTTCCTCGTGGTAGGGCTCCCCGGCCTTGTGATTGCCGCTCTCGTCGCGCTGACTGTGCGCGAGCCGGAACGGCGCGGTGTGGCAGGCGCGACGATCCGAGAGACAGTCGCACACCTCACGACATTCCGTGCGGCTTTCCTGTACCTAACGCTTGGCTACGCCATCTACACGATCGTGAACTACGGCACGGCTGCCTTTCTGCCGAGCTACTTCCGCCGCGTGCATGGCTGGACAGCCAGTGAAATCGGCTTGTACATGGGAGGTGGCACGACGATCTTCGGCACGTTAGGCATCATCGCCGGCGGCTGGATCGCCGATCGCTGGCGCGAGCGCGGAGTCCAAGGCAGCCGGCTGTTGATTGGCACCGTAGGAGCACTCGGCGCGCTCGCGTCAGGCGCGGTGCTCTACACCACGCGCGACGACACGATAGCCAAGCTGTTGCTC
>DATBKN010000460.1:0-3904 GCA_036555845.1 Gemmatimonadaceae bacterium
CTTCCGCAGCGCTCATCGGCGGCGGCAGCCCACCACGCCCCGGCGAAGTGAGTCTGGCGCACCACGGTGTATTGTTTCTCGACGAGCTGCAGGAGATTCCGCGCCTAACGCTGGACGGTCTGCGGCAGCCGCTGGAGGATGGCCGCGTCATGATCGCGCGTGCGGCCGGGACTGTAACGTTTCCCGCGCGCTTCACGCTCGTCGCCGCGATGAATCCCTGTCCCTGCGGTTACGCCGGCTCGCCGTCGCGGCCGTGCGTCTGCGGCCCGACGGAGCTCGTTAGGCATCGCGCGCGCATTTCCGGGCCGCTGGCCGACAGGCTCGACATGACGGTCCATGTCCCCGCGCTCGCTCCCGCGACGCTCGCGGCCACGGACCCCGGCGAATCATCCGCGGCCGTCCGGGCGCGAGTGGACGCCGCGCGACGCTGGCAGCGCGCGCGATTTCGCAGACTTCCCGGTGTGTTTTGCAACGCCCACGCAACCGGTCGCTGGCTTGAGACGCACACCCGCATCGATCCGGCGGCGCGCACGGCCCTCGTGAACGCCGCCAACCGGCTCGGCTTCTCAGCGCGGGCATACCATCGCGTGCTGCGCGTGGCGCGTACCGTAGCGGACCTGGACGGCGTCGAGGCCGTTCAGCCTGATCACGTCGCGCTTGGCGTGCGCTACCGCGGTTACAGCCTGAGCCGCGGCTCGACGATGTAAATCGCGCGTTGCACGCGTGCCGCCTAGCGCGAGCTCTGGTTCGCGCGCCACACACGCCACAATATCCGCGGACGGAAAAGCGATGTCGGTGCCTTCGTTAGGTTCATGACGTCCAGAAAGGCGCGGAAGACCGCTGTGTCGCGCAGCATCGCTCGCTGCACACGATGTACGTAGCTATTGATGAGGTCAGTGCCCGGCGCCTTGACGCCATCGACAGACGGATACGCGAAGTCCGCACCGGCCGCCGATTGCCAAGCGACATCGATCACTTTGCTGACGCGTCGGTAGAATCGTCCCGGCAGTCCCACGAACGAGGCGCGATCACCGCGAAGACATGCGCCCAGCGTCATGGCCTCGAGCGCGGCGACAGTCATGCCCTGCCCGTAGATCGGATTGAAGCTGCAGAGCGCGTCACCTGTGACCAGGTAGCCGTCGGGTACCTGCCTAACGCGCTCGTAACGACGGCGCAGGTTGGACGGAAACTTGTATACGGCGAACTCGCTCACCGCTTCGGCGTTTTTCATCACATCGTACACGTCGCTCACGGGCAGACTCCGCGCGAATTCCAGGAATCCATCCGGATCGGCAGGCGCATGGTCGCCAAGCCAGCCTCCGAGCGTGACCATCCAGCGGTCGCCCTCGATCGGAAAGAGCACTCCGATCCGTCGCTCGTTAGGTGGCGTGGCTGCAATGATGGCACATTTCGCTCCCGGCAGATCGTCTGCCCGTCGGCGAAGCAAGCGCGACGTATATCCGACGCCGATTCTGATCTCTTCCTCCGGAGCTCGCTCATAACCAAGAGCTTCGATCCAGGCACCGCCGCGCGACCCGCGGCCCGCAGCATCCACGACCAGGTCGCTCCAAAACGTCTCACTTGCTGCCTGACCGGCACGCTGAACGACCACTCCTGTCACGCGCGCGCGATCGCCACTCGCCGCCAGCGCGCACGCGTCGCACTGCTCCAGCAGCGTGACGTTCGGCAACGACGCGACGCGGCGGCGCACATGACCTTCGATCAGCGGCCGGCTGAGTAGGATGCCCCTGAGTCCGCTCTCGAAACGCGCCTTGTAGCCGCCATAGTGAAACCAGCGAGTGTCCCGCGCGATGTCCCCCGCAATCGCGCCGTCGCCGAGGAGATCTTCGACGAGTCCGGGAAACAGCTCTTGCAGAATCTCCTGGCCTTTCGCGAGCAGACCATGCACGTGGCGGCCCTGAGGCACGCCCTTGCGCGGCACGAACTCGTTAGGCAGCCGATCGCGCTCGACCACAGCGACGCTGGCGAAGTGATCGGCAAGGACTCGCGCCGTGAGCAGGCCTGCGATGCCGCTTCCAATCACGATCGCGCGACCGCGTGCCGAGGAAGATCCGCTACCAGCCCGGTCGCCGTTTGCCTGTGCTCGCTGCATCATAGACTCTCCCGTGGGCGCGTCCACTGCGCCAATCTCGAGACGGCGCCGCGGGCACGCATCGGTCAAACATCCCACGCACATCCAAAAGGCGTGCGTAAAATCATCCACGCGGTTTCGCGCCGGGAGTGCTTTCACCGAGCTCTGCACTGGCTTGCGGACGCGGGCGCAATCGCGTCAGGCTCGGCTCTTCGTTAGGTAGGGCCGGGCCTATCGTGGAAATCTGCGGGATTTACGACGTGGAGCGAAACTCATGCAGGTGAAGGGGAGAACGCCGCTTTGAGTTGATCCAGCTCCCCGTGCGCCGCAGCCAGCCGCCCCAGGTCCTTCGCTACTCTGCGCGCGGCGTCGAGCCCGGTGGTGAGAGCGCTTATCTCCGACACACCACCTTGCAGGCGAAGAAGATCGAGACGGATTGCCTCAAGTGCTGCGACGCTGCGGGCGAGCTGTTCGCGCGCTTCTTCGCGGCTCGAATTGAGCCGAGCGATAACCTCCTCGCGGCGCTCGGCGACCGTGCGCTGCGAGTCACCAGCAGGCGCGCTGAGCAGGTCGTCACTGTATGCTCCGGCAGCGGCGTCTTCGACGAGTGTGTTCAGCGACGCGATGCGCGATCGCAGGTCCGTCGCTTGCTTCTGCAGTTCTAGAATCACGCTTGGCAGTTCTGTCAGCTGTTCGCGATGCACAGTCGGAAGCTCTGCATAAAGCCGATCAGCCGCGAGCGCGATCGCGACCTCGGTCCGGCGGTGCGCCAGATGCGCGAGGTCACCCCCTCGTCCCGCCGGTGCTGCGAGCCGGGCGATCCATCTTGCGAAGCGACTGTTCCAAAACCGAGCACGTCGTTTTGAATTCAGCCTGCGCTCTCTGTGAACTCCCGGGAGCGGTATGCCAAGAGCGCCACGCACAAACAAGGACGCGAAGATCACTCCGGCAGACGAAAATGCGACTGGGTCCAGAACGCGTTGCGCGACCTGGAGTCCAGCGGCGGCTAGTCCCACACCTCCGAAAAGGGCCGTGGTGCTGACCACGAGGGACGCGTCAAGGAGCCGGCGCATGCGCGGCGTTCTCACTGCCGTCTTCAACGCAGGCTCCGTCGCGCGCGCCTGCTCACGGTCACGCTCACTCAGCGCAAGACACAGGTCATCGACTGTGTAGCCTGCCCGCAGTACCCGAGAGAGCTGGCGGAAGCGGAAGATCGAGTAGGGCACCAAAGGCAGCGTCGCGAGCGCGAACGAGCCGATGGCAAGAGGCATATTCGCTGCCAACAGGCCGCTGAGGGCAAGCACACCGCTCCACGGCGCATAAACGGCTGCCGCGGGATCCGGATCGGACATCCACTGAGAGATTACTGCCGGGAGCTGGTGCGGCGGCGGCGCCGCCTCCGCGAGCGCTTCAGCGAACAGCGCCCCATTTGCAAAACGGTGCTCCGGCTGTGCGGCCAGACAGCGCGCGAGCGCACGGCCTAGCGAAGCGTACGCTTGGTCGGTGGGATCCGCCGTGCCGACGAGCGCGCCAACGCGATCGCCTGGGACGGGTAAGCGGCCCGTCAGCGCGAGATGGCCGAGCACGCCTAACGAGTAAATGTCACTGCGTCCGTCGAGCGCGAGTCCGGCGGCTTGTTCGGGACTCATGAACGCTTCAGTGCCCATCACAACGGGCGAGGCGCGTACAGAACCAGAGCGCGCGATCTCGGCGATTCCGAAATCGGAAACGAGTGCGCGCCCCGTCCCTGTTTCCAGAAGGATGTTGTCCGGCTTGATATCACGGTGCACGACGCCGCGACCGTGCGCGTGC
>DATBKN010000461.1:0-3106 GCA_036555845.1 Gemmatimonadaceae bacterium
TTGATGTACTTGAGCGGCGATTGCTTCCAGTACGCTTCGAAGTCGTCGTACGGCAGCTTGCCGCCGAGATAGTTCTGCCGGTTTCGCTGCACGTCGCTCTGGGCGTACATGGAGATCCAGTTCGACGTGCCGGCGCCCGTCGAAATCGCCTTGAAGCGCGGAGTATTGACAAGGATCCAGTTGGACCAGTGACCTCCGGCACTCCAGCCTAACGCGCCCATGCTGTCCGGGTGCACAATGCCTTCCGCAATCAGGTAATCCACGCCAGTGATGATGTCTTCGTAGCCTTTCTTGAAGTAGTCACCCACGATTCCCATCTTGTGCGCCTCGCCGTAGTTCGTCGAGCCGCGATAGTTAGGCATCAGCACAGCGAACCCCTGGCCGGCGTAGATCTGCGAGCCGTATCCGCCGTTGAAGCCGAGGACATCGGCGCCGGCCGGCCCGCCGTGAATCGCCACGATCAGCGGATACTTGCGGCCCGCCTGATAGTTGTACGGCTTGAGGAGCACGCCGCCAACCATCTTGCCATCCTTCGACTTCCAGGTGATTTCTTCGGCATTGCCTAACGCCCAGTCCGCTGCTTGCGGATTTGCGTTCACGAGCTGCTTCCACTTCGACTTGTCTTTGACGTCGTCGATGCTGCTGGCGATGTACTGCGATGCCGGATGCGTGGGATCGGCGTAGTTGATGAGGTAACGCTTCGCGTCTTCATCATACTGTACATTGGTCGACGCCTTCTCCTGCGTGACTTGCGTGACCTTGTCGCTCGCGATGTCGAGCGACATGAGCTGCTGCGTCGCGCGCACACCGTCACCGAAGTAGATCGTCTTCCCGTCCTCGCTCCACCAGTTCACGCCGACATCTCCGTCGTACGAGGCGCCATACTTCTTCCACTGGCCGCCTTTGTCCGCCGTACGCCGCATGTAGAGCTTGTTGTCGCGGAAGTAGTTGAAATCGTTCGCGGCTGAGAAGGCGATCCACTGGCCGTCCGGGGAGAAGGACAGGCCGCTTTCGCCGATATCGACGTTGGTCGTCAGGCGTTCGATGGCGTTGTTCGAGAGATCCAACAGATACAGATCGGCGTTGATCCCTTCTTCAGTGATGTTGCGCGCATAACGATCGTTCTTCGTGGCGGAGAAGCCGAGCCACTTGCCGTCGTCGGAGAGCACGTAGCCGCGCACGCTGTAGTCGAGACCAGATGTTAGGCGCTTCTCCGCCTTGCTCGCGATGTCGATGGACCACAGGTGATCGACAGGCTGCGGCTCATTGCGCACGCGCACGTCGAACTTCTTCTCCATGCGCAGCTTGTTGTCCTTGTCAACGCTGTCAGGCGACGCGAAGACGAGTGTGCGGCCGTCGTGCGATAGCTGCCAGTTGCGAACTGGTGTCGCGTGCTTGCTGAGCTGAACCGGGGTGGCGCTTTCGAGATTGGCGACGGGAAGCATCCAGACTTGCTGTTCTTCGTTCTTCCCGGCGGAGTAAACCAGCCAGCGACCGTCGCGCGTGAACTGGAATTGACCGACGCCATCCGTGGCCGAAGTGATCTTGCGCGCCTCACCCCCGTCCGAATGCATGACATATAGTTGTTGCGCGCTGCCGTTATTCGGGGTGTCCCGGTTCGAGCTGAAAACGAAGAATCCCCCGTCTGGAGCCCAGCGCGGCGAGGTTTCGCTCTTGTCAGCCGTGAAGGTGAGCTGCCGCGCCGAGGCGGCGCCGCGATCCGTCGAGACCACCCAGATATCCGTCGAGCGGCGCGCGTCCTTCCAGTTCATTGTGGACAGCGTATACAACAACTGACGCCCGTCCGGACTCAGCGCCGGTCCGCCCACCTGCTTCATGAGCTGCACGTCGAGGAATGTCATTGGGCGCTTGCCCGTTCCCCCTTGTGCATCAACAGGTTGCGCGATCGCGCCCAATGCAGTTAGGCACACACACCAAGTGGACAAACGGATGACGGGGGAGGTCTTCATGGCACCCTCCTGCAGGTGCAAAGGCACGAGTTGCGAGATAATAGGCCGTGTCTGCTAGAGAAGGGCAAGCGGCCGGTGACAGGCTTACGACCGTGTAGCCTACAATGCTGCAGTTAAAGGGGGTCAGACCCCCTTTGTTTGGCGAGACTGCCGCAAGGGCTTTGCGGGTGACTACCGTACCGGTGATGACGGGCCTGTCTTTGCCAGCCAGCCGACGCCTTGTCGGCGTGCGCCAGCACCTCGTTAGGTGCTGTCTCCTGTTCATCGGCGCGGCAGCGAGCTCGGCATCTCTCGACGCGCAAGCATGGGACGACTCCGTAACACTCGACCTCGTGCGCCGCGGGATCGGGCGCCGAAGCGCACAGATCTCCGATACGGCGCTGGCTGGCTATCAGTCGCGCGCTACCGGCCGTCTTCTCTTCCTCGCACAACTCGGCGACACGTCCTTCATGAGGCCGCGCGTCGTCAAGGCCGATCAGATCGCGGTCGACGTCTTCTGGAAGGCGCCGGCGTCGAGCAAACAGCTGATCGTCGGCATGCGCGACACGTTGCTGCTGCCGGGAGATATCGGCTACTACCAGGATCGCTACGGCATCATACAGAGCAACTTCCCGAACCTGATCCGGCTCGGAGAAGGGCGCGACGTGCGCGACGTGCCGCATCCGCTGGCGCCTAACGCGGAGGCGATCTACCAGTACGCGCTGCGCGATTCGCTGACGATCACGCTCCCGGATCGCAGGATCGCGGTGTACGAAGTCGCCGTTAAACCGCGCGACCCGCGTGCCGCGCGCGTCGTGGGATCGCTGTTTCTGGATCAAGGGAGCGCGGACATCGTGCGCATGTCGCTCACGTTCACCGACGCGGCGATTCTCGACCGCCGAATCGAACGCCTGAGCGTTGTGCTCGAAAACGCGCTGATCGAGGGGCGCTTCTGGCTCCCCAGACGCCAGGAGTTGGAGGTGGCACGAGCGGGGACGTGGCTCGACATGCCGGTGCGCGGGGTCATTCGCGGCTCCTGGCAGATCTGCTGTTATCAGATCAACCTGCCGATCGAGGCGGGAGTCTTCACCGGCGCGCCGATCGCGCGCGCACCATTCGCGCGGCGTCTAGGATTTCACTGGAACGAGCCGTTGGCG
>DATBKN010000462.1:0-8604 GCA_036555845.1 Gemmatimonadaceae bacterium
GTTGCAGGAAGCCGGTTTCCATCCGCTGGAGGTCATCCGCGCGGCAACCCTGCACGCCGCCGAGACGCTCTTCCTGCCGACGGGCAAGCCGATCGAATTCGGAGTCGTTAGGCCCGGCATGCTCGCCGACATCGTCGTGGCGCCTGAGAATCCGATCGCCAACCTCAAGACTCTGTATGGGACGGGCTTCGTGCGACTGAACGACAAGACGGGAAAGGTCGAACGAGTGGGAGGGATCAAGTACACGATCAAAGACGGCATCATCTACGACGCTCGAAAGCTGCTGGCCGACGTTGCGGCCATGGTCGATAAGCAGAAGAGAGCTCGAGGAGTCGCGCAGTAGCCCCACGTTGGGGTCAGGTCTTGCAATGCAACATCTAACCCTTGCGTCGTCATCTTTTTCATGCCGAGGAATCAGGTCATGACCGCACGTTCAGTTGCCAGAGGTGTGTTCGCACTCCTCGTGTTTGCGTCCATGCCTAACGTCATCGCCGCGCAGGACGCCAAGCCGGCGCCGGCACGCGCCGAAGGCGACGGCCCATTCGACAAACTCATCATCCGTGGCGCGACCCTCATCGACGGCACAGGCGCGCCGCCGCGCGGACCGGTCGACATCGTCGTCGAGCGCAACAAGATCACGCAGATCGCCGACGTCGGATTCCCCGGCGTTCCGATCGACCAGGACAAACGCCCCAAGGGCCCCGCTCGCGAGATCGACGCCGCTGGAATGTTCGTCATGCCTGGCTTCATCGATCTGCACGTGCACACGTGCGGCGTTCCCAAAGCGCCCGAAGCCGAATACTGCTACAAGCTCTGGTTAGGCCACGGCGTGACGACCGTTCGCGGCGTTCCGTTCGGCGGCTTCGAATGGTCGCTCAGCGAAACGAAGCGAGCGAACAACAACGAGATCACCGCGCCGCGTCACTTCAATTATCAGCGCATCGGAACGGGGAAGGGATGGACGGGCGGTCCGATCCAGACGCCTGAGAAAGGGCGCGAATGGGTGCGCTGGGCCGCGCAGCAGGGAATCCACGGTCTCAAGCTTGGCTCGCATGAACCAGCCATCATGGCCGCGGTTCTCGACGAGGCAAAGAAGCTCGGCCTCGGCTCGACGGCGCACCTCGCGCAGACGGGCGTCGCCCAAATGAATGCGATCGACGCGGCGCGACTCGGACTCGGCGCGGTCACGCACTACTACGGGATCTTTGAATCGCTGTACGACAACACCGACGTGCAGCCGTATCCCGACACGTACAACTACAACGACGAGCAGTGGCGCTTTGGCCAGGTCGCCAGGCAATGGAATTTGGTGACGCCGCGCGGCGAAAAGTGGTGGGCGTTCCTCAAAGAGCTCAAGTCGCTCGACGTGACGCTCGATCCGACGATGACGACGTACATGTCTGGCCGTGACCTGACGAAGCGTCGCACGGCCGAATGGCACGAGCAATACACGCTGCCATCGCTGTGGGACTTCTACACGCCTAACCGCACCAATCATGGCGCGTACTTCTACAACTGGACGACGTGGGACGAAGTCGCCTGGAAGAATTTTTATCGCGTGTGGATGATGTTGATCCAGGATTACAAGAACATGGGCGGGCGCGTGACGCCGTCCACTGACGCCGGCTTCATCTATAACACATACGGCTTCTCGTACATCGAGGAGCTGGAGAACTTCCAGGAAGCCGGCTTCCATCCGCTGGAAGTCATTCGCGCGGCGACTCTGCACGCCGCCGAAGAACTGTACAAGCGTCAGGGTAAGCCGATCGAGATGGGTGTTGTGCGCGCCGGTTTGCTCGCCGATCTCGTCGTCACGCCGGAGAATCCGGTCGCCAACCTCAAAACGTTATACGGCAACGGCTTCGTTAGGCTGAACGACAAGACGGGCAAGGTCGAGCGCGTCGGTGGCGTGAAGTGGGTGATCAAGGACGGAATCATCTACGACGCGCGTAAGCTGCTGGACGATGTGGCGAAGATGGTCGACAAACAAAAGAAAGAGCGCGGCATCCAGAAACTGCCGGTGCCGGTGATCTCTGACATGAGGTAGTTCCAGGCCCAGGGTCGGCGGTCAACGGTCAAAAGCGATCCACGAGTCCCGGGTCGCTTTGACCCTTGGCCATTGACCTTTGAGGTGCTTGCCGCCACCTTCCCCTTAGACACTACGGGGAAGCTCGGTGGCGGAATCACTCGATCTGCTGAAAGGCACGCTGGATCTGCTCGTCCTGCGCACGCTCGCGTGGGGACCGGCGCACGGCTACGCCGTTTCGCGCTGGATCGCCGAACGCACGCGCGACGTCCTCACCGTCGAAGAAGCGGCGCTGTATCAGGCGCTGCACCGGTTGGAGCGCCGCGGGCTCATCGAGTCTGAATGGGGCGTCTCGGAGAACAACCGGCGAGCCAAGTACTACAGCCTAACGAATGAAGGTCGTCGTGAGTTGCGCGCCGAGTCGCAGGCCTGGCGGCAGTATGCCGCGGCCGTGTTTCGCGTCCTCGACTTCGCCGGGTAGCGTGCCATGGAACAGCATCCTTCGAAACATCGCTCCGTTCAGATCCCGCTGACGACGCGCGCCCGCGTAGCACGCGACGTCGATGAGGAGCTCAGCGCGCACTTTACAATGCGGATCGAGGAGCTGGTGCGCGGCGGCATGTCGCGTGAAGACGCTGAGCGCGAAGCGCGCAAGCATTTTGGCGACGTGGACGCGGCTCGTCTTGCACTCATAGACGAAGACATGCGCCGTGTCACACGCGCGCGCCAGAAACTGGGATTCGAGACCTGGCGTCAGGATATCCGTTACGCGTGGCGTCAGCTCGTTACGCAGCGTGTCTTTACGATCGTCGCCCTCCTCACGCTGGCTCTGGGGACGGGCGTCACGATGGCGATCTACAGTGTTGTAGACGGTGTTCTTCTGCGGCCGCTCGCGTTTCGGGAACCAGACAACCTCGTTAGGCTCTACACAATCATCCGCAGCCGCCGAAGCTCGTTCTCTGTTCCGGATTTCATGGATTACCGCAAGGACAGCAAGACCTTGACCGGTCTCGCAGGCTACTACGACGCGACGACCAATTACGTCCACGGTGGCGATCCAATCCGTCTCAACGCCGTGCGTGCGAGCGACAACCTCTTCAAGATCCTGGAAGTTCCGGCCCTGATCGGGCGCACGTTCGCGCCGGGAGAGGACGCGGAATCGGCACCTCGCGTGGCTGTGCTCAGTGAGACGCTCTGGCGCAATCGCTTCGCGGGGGATTCGGCGATTCTTGGTCGCTCGGTGCTGCTCGACGGACAGCAGACTCAGGTCATTGGTGTTGTCGCCTCGAGGTACACATATCCGCTTGGTGCCGACTTGTGGCTGACGACGCGCTTCTCACAGGCGGAGCAGAATCCGAATCAACGCGGGGCGCGCTGGATTCGAGTCATCGGACGAGTGGCACCGGGTCAGAGAACTGAGACGGTACAAAC
Organism: Gemmatimonadaceae bacterium; assembly: GCA_036555845.1. Lineage (GTDB taxonomy): Bacteria > Gemmatimonadota > Gemmatimonadetes > Gemmatimonadales > Gemmatimonadaceae > DASYRX01. The sequence goes on from DATBKN010000462.1 coordinate 3,458, forward strand.
CGAGCTGAGTGGCATTGCCAATCGTTTGGCGCAACTCGATTCAGCGCACAATGGCGACGTCGGCAGCCAGGTCGTTTCGCTGCAGGAATCCATCGTGGGGCCGCTGCAAAAACCGCTGTTCACGCTACTTGCCGCGGTTGCGTTCGTTCTCCTGATCGCCTCGGTCAATGTCGCCAACCTCTCGCTGGCACGGACGAGCGCGCGCGAGAGCGAGCTGGCTGTGCGCGCGGCGTTAGGCGCCGGGCAGGCCCGCCTCGTACGCCAACTCGTTACGGAGTCCACGCTCCTCGCCGTCGCCGGAACGCTCGCCGGCCTGCTAGTCGCACGCCTCAGCCTCGGCGCTCTTGTAGCGATGGCGCCGGCGGACCTCCCGCGCATCGAGAGCGTGAAAGTGGACGCGCGTGTCTACGCGTTCGCTGTCCTCCTCGCGTGCCTCGCTGGCCTCGCTATCGGCGTCGTTCCGGCGCTGCACGTCGGTGCCGTGAATGTGGCCCAGCGGCTGAGAGAAGGCGCTCGAAGCGTCGTGCGAGGCGGTGTCCAGCGGCGTCGTCAGGCGCTCGTCGTCGGCGAAATCGCGCTGGCGGTGATTTTGCTGACAGGCGCCGGCCTCATGGTCCGTACGTTAGGCGCGCTGCGCCGCGTCGATCCCGGCTTCGATGCGAACAACGTGTACATTTTCACAGCAACCCTCCCTGCAGCGTCGTACCCGACGCTCGAGCGACAGCATCAGTTTGCCGTGAACACTGCCGAGCGCCTGCGCGCGCTCCCGGGTGTCACTGACGTCGGTATGTCATTTGGACTGCCGCTCACGGAGACGCGTTTTTCGCTCACCTTCACAGTGCGCGGGCAACCGGAGCCGCCGCCCGGTGCCGACATGTCCGCACAGATTCGCATCGCAACGCCGGAATACTTCAGAGTGCTGAGGATTCCACTGAAGCGCGGGCGCCTCTACGATCACAGCGACATCGCCTCATCACCTCAGGTCATCGTCGTCAGCGAAGAGCTCGCACGGCGATACTTTCCTAACGGCGATGCGCTGGGCAAGCAGCTGATCACTGGCTGGGGCCATGACAGCGTGAAACTCGGAGGCACCGTCGTAGGCATCGTAGGCGACGTTCACAGCGAGGCGCTGAACGAGCCGCCGGAACCGTTCCTCTACATGCCTGAAGCGCAATGGCCCTTCGACGAGCCGACGTTCACGATTCGCACCGCCAACGCATCCACGAATATCGCGAGCGGCGTGCGCGACGCGATCAAGGCGATCGATCCGACGCTGCCGGTGTTCGACTCGCAACCGCTCGCGGCCGTCGTCGCGGCGTCGGTGAGTCAACAACGCTTTCTGGTCCGACTGCTTTCGCTGTTTTCCCTTCTTGCCGTCGTGCTCTCCGCGATCGGGATCTACGGCGTCGTCGCCTATGGCGTCGAACAGCAACGGCGCGAGCTCGGCGTGCGGCTGGCGCTCGGCGCGTCGCGCGATCGCGTGCTGGGGCTGGTTCTGCGCGACGGGATGCGGCTGGCGATCCTCGGAGGAATCATCGGCGTGGTAGGCGCAATCGGCCTAACGCGGCTTGTCGAACGGCTGCTGTTTGGTGTGAAGCCTGTCGATCCGTGGACCCTTGCCGTGGTAACCATCGCCTTGCTCGCCGTGGCGGGCTTCGCGAGTCTGGCGCCGGCACTCAAGGCAGCGAGGCTGCACCCGACCAGCGCTCTCAGAGACTAGGTCTTAGGCCATAGCCCTTGGCTCTTAACAAGCTAAGAGCTAAGTACTTTGTTGCGCCCGAAATGCGAAGGCCGCCACTGCTCCTCCCACGAAGGGGCCCACGATGTAGAGCCACGTATGGCCTAACGTCCCGGCGCCAAGCATCGCTTGCGTGATGTTGGGACCGAGACCGACCGCCGGATTGAACGCACCGCCGGAGATGCCGCCACCGGCGAAGGCTCCCACCATTATGGTGAAGCCGATCGCCAAACCGAAATAGGAGTTGCCCGCCGTCTTGCTCGCTGTCGCCACGTTCAGCACCACGAGTGCGAGTGCGAACGTGAACAGCACCTCGATCAACAGGGAGGCAGTCATCGACGCATCGACGGCCGGCGCAGGTCCAAACGGCATCCCGGTGATGACATAGACCACAAAGGCCGCGGCGATCGCGCCTAACAGTTGGCTCACGATGTACGGCGCGAACGCTTGCCACGGCAAGGCCCCGCGGATGCAGCATGCAAGCGAGACGGCCGGGTTGTAATGCCCACCCGAGACATGTCCGCCCATGTACACCATGATCATGAGCGCCGAGCCGATCGCAATGGGTGCATACGGCGTGCCGCTCACTGACGTTAGGCCGACGGTCAGCACCAGAAAGAACGTTCCAATGAATTCGGTTAGGTACGCTCGCATAATTGGTCGCAGGTCTGAGGTCGGAGGTCAGAGGCGGCGCAAACGTACTAATCATTGGGGGATAGGGGATAGGGGTTAGGGGTTAGGGTAGGGGATAGGATGGTCACGTGAGGTTGTGTCGCCCATGCGCGTAAGGCATTGTCTCGGCGCCCTCGCTAGGAGTCCTCGTGTTACACGTGCGTCCTCTCGCCCTCACGATCCTCGTCGTGCTCAGTGCGAGCACCTGCAGGCTCTCGACGAGCGGGAGTCAGTCGCCGCTCACGTCGGTCATCAACGACGCCTGGGAATTCGAGAAGCGCGAGAACCCGCTCTTCGCGACGACGACAAACGATCATCGCTACGATGCGCAGCTGCCGAGCATGACGCCGCCGAACCTCGCGCGACGAGAGGATTCGCTGCGGGCGTACATCCAACGTCTCGAGGCGGTGGATAGCGCGTCTCTATCAGTCAATGATCGCATCAATCGCGCGATGCTGCACGATCGCCTGGAGAACTGGCTTGCCGGTCTCACAGCAGAAGAAGACCGCATTCCCATCCTCGCCGACGACGGCTTCCACATCGATCTCGCCCAGCTACCGACATACGCACCGCGCGAGACCGTGACCGACGTCGAGAATTATCTCGCTCGGTTGCGGCAAGTGCCGCGCTACTTTCGTGAGTACATGGAGCTGATGCGCCGTGGCATGCGCTCGAGCTACACGATGCCGCGCGTGGTGCTCGAGGGATACGATGTGACGATCGCCACGCACATCGTGAACGATCCGGAGGAGAGCGTCTTCTATCGACCGCTGACGCTGCTCCCCGCGGCGATGCCGGACAGCGCGAAGGAGCGCCTGCGCAACGCTGCGCGCGAAGTCATTCGCGACTCGGTCGTCAGCGCGTACAAGTCGTTTCTGACGTTCATGGACGACGAGTATCGTCCGGCGGCGCGCGTAACAACGGCAGCGCGAGATCTCCCCGGCGGCGACTCGCTGTACCGCCGCAAAGTGCGTTTCTTCACGACGCTGGATATCACGCCCGATTCGGTGCACGCGTTAGGTCTCACCGAGGTTGCCCGTATCGAAGGCGAGATGCAGCAAGTGATGCAGAAGGTCGGCTTCCGCGGCAACCTGCAAGCGTTCATCACGATGCTGCGCACGAATCCGCGCTTCTACGCGAAGACGCCTGACGAGTTACTGCAGTACGCGTCCTGGATCGCGAAGCGCATGGACGGCAAGCTGCCGTCGCTCTTCGGCCGCTTGCCGCGACAGCCGTACACTGTCGAGAAGGTGCCCGATCACCTGGCGCCCAAGTACACCGGCGGTCGTTATGTTGGCGCTCCCATCGAGAGTCCGGAGCCGGGACGCTATTGGGTGAACACATACAATCTCCCCAGCCGGCCGCTCTATGTCCTTCCGTCGCTCACGCTTCACGAAGCGGTTCCAGGGCACCACTTGCAGGGGGCGCTGACGCAGGAGCTGCAGGGCCTGCCTGACTTCCGCCGCTATACCTATGTCAACGCTTTCGGTGAAGGGTGGGGACTCTACTCCGAACGGTTAGGCATCGAGGCCGGGATGTACAGCGACCCGTACGCCGACTTTGGGCGGCTGACGTATGAGATGTGGCGCGCCTGCCGTCTCGTCGTGGACACTGGGATCCACTGGCAGCGCTGGTCGCGCGAGCAGGCGATGAAGTATCTGGCTGATCGCACGGCGCTCTCGCTGCACGAGGTGCGCACCGAAACGGACCGCTACATCTCCTGGCCGGGGCAGGCGCTCGCGTACAAGATGGGCGAGCTGACGATCCGACGGCTGCGTGGGGAGGCGGAGCAGGCGTTAGGCGCGCGTTTCGATGTACGGAGCTTTCACGATGCCGTGTTGGCGAATGGTCCAGTACCGTTAGGCGTGCTGCAGCAGCAGATTAACGATTGGATCCGCATACGGCGTGATTCAACGAGGTGAGATCGAACCTGCTTTCGCCGCGGACGAACGCGGACTAACACGGAGACTGCGTTTCCAAAAAAAGGCGCTTTGTAGGTTTTCGGGATTCAGCGATGAGCGGGCCGTTGGCCAGCTCGGGTGGGCGAGTGGCGCCAGCTTTTCGAAAGTCGTGGACCATAGCTCATGAACTGCTCTGGCAGCGACGAGCCGAATTCCGGTCCTATCCGACCTGTCCGCTTGATCCGAATAGGTCTTTGCCGCTGACGGTTTTGAAATGGCGGTTGACCCTTAAACAAAACCCCCGGGCGAATGCCCGGGGGTCTTGTTCAACGAATCGCTATTGCCGTCTTGGTCTACACTGCTCCGGTGGTGCATTCAGCACGATGAGCTGCCAGACCTCCACGCGCCGATTGATCGCCTGCTGCTGCTTATCGCCTTCCGGCACGATCAGACAGCGCTCGCTGTACCCCTTCCACATCACTCGGCTCGCTTCGATGCGACCCGGGCGACGCGTTAGGTAGGCCAGCACAGTCTGCGCCCGACGATCCGACAGACGCTGGTTGTACTCGTCGCTGCCGTAGTTGTCGGTGTGGCCCTCGATCGAGATGCGCCAGCTCGCACTGTCCGACAGCAACCTGATGAGGTTGTCGAGGACCGCCCGGCCTTCGCGCCTGATGTCGGCCTTATCGAACTCGAAGAAGATCGTGTCGAGCGAGATGATCATGCGATCCGCCGGCGGTGGTGGCGGCGGCGGCTGGTTACAGGTGATCTGCGCCGTGGCGCTCTTGCTTTCGTTGTACTGCGACTTGCTGGCGGTAATCGTCGCCGATCCGCCG
>DATBKN010000463.1:0-5304 GCA_036555845.1 Gemmatimonadaceae bacterium
GGCGACTTCGCGAGGGTATCCGGCCCCCAGTCGACGAGATGTTACCAGGCGGACGTCCCGCGATTCTCGTGGAACCCGCGGCAGGTGATTGAACAGCCTTAGCATCAGGAAGTCCTTGATCATCGGCCGTGTCCGCAAGAACGCCAGGACGGCCACGGCACGAGGAAGCGCTGCGCGGCAACCTGGGCACGGCCACTGCTCCCACGTCCAGCGCCGGGCCCTCGCGCGCGAGACTGAACAGCCCGCTGGCCGGCCCACCAATCGTGGCACCGAAATCCCCAGCTCGCCGGCGCCAGCCGACCCAAGCATATCGTCCGGAGCGAATTGAACTGCGGAGACTGGCTCTCGCCAACACGTTCCTGAGCCGATCTGCCGCGCTTTCGTGGTTCTGAAGCAAAAGGCGGCCGTTCGCAAGGCTGGGAATTCTACGGTAGCTTGGCTGATTCATTTGGCAGGCGCCAACCGGGCAGCTTCGTTCCCAGTCATCAAGCGCGCAAGCCACGTGCTCGTTAGGCAGCCTTAACCCGTACCATCGTACCAGTTGGCCGAGGAGACCAAGCATGACGTTACGAATAGGCGACTTAGCCCCCGATTTCACCGCCGAATCGACGCAAGGCACCATCAATTTCCACGAATGGATCGGCGATGCATGGGCGATTCTCTTTTCACATCCGAAGAACTTCACACCCGTCTGCACGACGGAGCTGGGCTACATGGCGCGGCTCAAGCCGGAGTTCGACGCGCGCAACACGAAGATCGTCGGGCTGAGCGGGGACGGCGTGGCCGACCATCTGCGCTGGTCGGCCGACATCGCCGAGACGCAAGGCCAAGCGGTGAATTATCCGCTCATCGGTGACGAGGAACTCACGGTCGCGAAACTGTACGACATGTTGCCCGCAGATGCACAGCCTGGAAAGCGCACGGCCGTGGACAACCAAACCATTCGATCTGTGTTTGTGATCGGGCCGGACAAGAAGGTGAAGGCGACGATCCAGTATCCGATGAGCACTGGCCGCAACTTCGACGAGGTTTTGCGCCTACTCGACTCCGTGCAGCTCACCGCCAAGCACACTGTCGCGACGCCGGTCAACTGGAGACCGGGACAGGAAGTGATAATCCCCACGTCCGTCTCGGACGAGGATGCGAAAAAGAAGTACCCGCAGGGGTTCAAGACGCACAAGCCGTATCTGCGGACCGTGGATCAACCGCGTTAGGCCAAAGTACGGACGTCAAAGCATACTGCCGCCGCGGATTCTCGCGGATGCACGTGGATTCTTTGGAGCGTCAATCCGCGCGCATCTGTGCAAATCCGCGGCTTTCTCGCAGTGGGCGTTCCTCTACTGGCCCCGCGCCCACGCCTCGCGCAATCGCGTTGCTTTGGCTGACGCAGCAGCGATAGGCTCCAGGCGCACGAGCGGACGTGTCTGCTGCGCGGCCACGACGTTCACCGTTAGGCGTTTCCCTCCGCGCTCCACCTCCATGCGCGTCGTGTCGCCGATGCGAATGCGTTGCAGGATGCTGCGGAACTCGAGCCAGGAACGCGCGGGAGCTCCGTTGACGCTGACGATGCGGTCGCCGGTGTGCAGGCCAGCCCGGGCCCAGGGACTGCCCGGGTGTGTGAGCACCAGCCTGGCCCGCTCACCGGCCGGTACATCCGCCGCGTAGAGGCGCAGATCTACGATGGGCTCGTTGCTGCTTTGACTGACGGCCGGAATCCATTCGACATGTGCGCGCAACCCGATCAGCGCCAGGTAGCGGTCGAACGCGATCGCCGAGCCGGAGCGAACATGCGCGTCGAAGAATGGCGTGACGTCGCAGCCGCAGACGTCCTCGACCACGCGCTCGACGTCGCGGCCAACGAAGCCCTGCGTTCCGCCGAAGCGTTCGAGCATGAGGCGCATGACGTCGTCAATCGAGCGGCGACCGTCGGTCGCATCACGCACGATGAGATCGAGCATCGCGCCGATGACTTCACCGTGCAGATGTGTGCTCGTGCCATAGTCGCCTAACGCACCGGCCTCGGCATTGTAGGCGACCTGGCTTACTCGCTCGGCGGAGTATCGCGCGAGGCCGGGCATGGCCAGATAGCGGGCGATGATGTTCGTCAGATGCTGCGTGCGAGTCGAGTCCAGCGGCGTGAACCCTGCTCTCCGCCTGATGAGGTCTGCGTAGAAGATGGTAAGGCCTTCGCTGAACCAGAGGCTCGACGTCGGTGGCTGCACACGATAGTCGACCGTGCGATACTCGACGGGCCGAATGCGCATGAGGTTCCAGGCATGGAAGAACTCGTGCGCCGCTTCTGGAAGACCGAACAAGGGATTACGCGCCAGCTCGGCGCTGGAAACACCTAACGTGACGGAGTTGGCGTGCTCCAACCCGCCCCACGCGTTGTCCTGGAAGATGAACGTGTACTCGCGCCACGGTGGACGGCCGAAAACGGCGACAGCCTGCTCGGTCACGCGGCGCACGGCGTCAACGAAGCGGAGCGTATCGAACGGCGTGGCGTTAGGCGCTGGCCAGTAGACTACCCGATGCGGGACCGCATCGACGTAGAAGCGCCAGGACTTGAAGTGTCCTGCGAAGATCGGACCTTCCACGAGGTTGTCGAACGTCGGCGCGAAGTACGTGCGCGGGTCTGACGTGGGCGTGAGACCCGTCGCGATCTCCCAGCCGTTTGGCAGCGTCAGCGTGACATGCGCAGGGACGAGCGTCGCGCCCACCATATACATGAACGAATGCGGCCCGCCGATGAGGCCACCCGTCGGTGAGAGAAACGGTCGCCATGCCGAACGCGGACCTTCGTCAGGCGCCGGCAAGTGGATGCGATAGCGCACCGTCGCCTCACCACCCGGAGCTCGCACTCGCCACAACGAGCTATCGACGCGCACGATCGTGGCTGAGCCATCACGTGCGTCGATGCGAAGATCTTCGAGGTAGCGCCAATACTTGTCGTCGTACTCAGGATGCGCCGACATCGCGAGACTGAATGTGTCCGGCGCATTGCGGATATTCATCTCGACGGCGAACGCCGACAGGTTGCTGCTGTCGACGCGAATGGCGTAGCGCACGATGGGCTGTGACCGCGCAAAACGCACCTCGACAGCATCGGCGGGGTGGCGAATTGGATTCTGGGCGCCGGCCGCGGCTGTAAACGCGGCAAGCAGGCTGGCAACCAACACGGCGTGACGCATGCGCAAGGTACCGGAGGGTTCAGTCGAAGCTGCTGCTACTCCCCACTACGATGCCGCCAGTCCTCCAAACGCGGCATCAGCGGTCGAGTTGCCGCAGCGCTTCGGCAACGCGCGTCGCTCGCTGGGCCATGCGATCTACTGCCGCGGCGACACGACGCACTTGATCCTGTGCCGCATCGAGCCGCTTTGCCTGAAGCATCTGCCTAACGCCTGGCATCGGCTCCGGCGCGAAGCCGGTGTTGATCCCCGTCGCGTACATCGTGCTCTTGAACCATTCGCGTCCTGGGAGGCCATCCGGATCCAGCAGGTCGCGCTCTGATTGATAGAGGTCACGGTTGATGGCACGCACAGCCTCTGACTTGCCTTTGATGGCCGCCGAGCCGCGCTGCATAACGCTGCTATATGCGCGATCGACGTCAGCGCCCGCTTGTGCCAGACGATCGATTGCCTGCATGACGGGGCTGACGTCCAGCTTCTCGCTCCCGAAGCTCGTTTGCGCGAGCGCGACGACCTCCTGCGCGTAACCGCGATAGGCGGTCGCGGCATCGGAGAACGAAAACGGAAGTACGGGAGCGTCTGCAATGCGCAGCGCGAGCGTCGCCACCGTCGTCGCCTGCGCCTTGCCGTAGACGAATCCGGGATCGATAAAGCGCCTGAAGTTGTCGTAGCTATCGTAAATCGAGTGGTACGTTCCCGCTGTCGGTCCACCGGAAAATCCGTGGTTCACGGAGGCGACCCCGAGATGCTCCAGGAACGCTTCAAAGTCGGTTCCCGACCCCGCGGCGCCAAGGGCGAATCCGCCCTGCCTCGCCATCGCCGAATCCTCAGGAGTTTGCGCGCCCGTTAGGCGCACTCGCTGGGCCGCGTCGATCAGGCTGCCGCCGGCTGGATCAACAATATCGCGCGCCAACTCGCGCACGAAGGTCGTGAGTGTATGCGACCCTTCGGCGTCGAACACGCCTTTCGTGTAGCCGTCGGTGTTGAAGTAGACGACGGCCTTGTCGCGCAGTTCCTGCGCGTGCTCTTCAGCCCACTCCGTGGAGCCGAGCAATCCCCACTCTTCGCCGTCCCACAGCGTGAAGATGATCGTCCGTTGCGGCTGCCACCCGCTCTTGATGAGCTGCGAGAGCGCACGGGCTGCCTCCATCAACGCAGACGCCCCAGAAATCGGATCGGCGGCGCCGTTCACCCAGCCGTCGTGGTGGTTGCCGAAGATCACCCACTCGTCAGGCGCCGAAACGCCGCGGATGCGGCCGACGACATTGTACAGCGGGCCGATCTTCCAGTCCGACTTCATCTGCATGCGCACGCGCGCCGGACCGGGGCCGATGTGGTACGCTATCGGCAGCCCGCCCTTCCAGTTTTCGTTAGGTGATACCGCACCGCCCAGCGCTTCGAGCAACGGCCGCGCGTCGCCGTAGGATAGCGGCGCGACCGGAATCCTGGGAAGACTCTTCGCTTCGGCGCGCGTTAGGCGGCGTGATCCCTTTTTCGAGCTCCAGCCGGGCGACAGCGGATCACCGGCATACATCGCTGCGTAATCCGCCGCCGTGCCTCGCTGAACGCCGTCTTGAGGTCGCCATGGGCCTTGCGGGTACACTTCTCCGCGCGTGAAGCCGTCGTCCTCGGGATCGGAGTAGATGAGGACGCCGATCGCCCCGCGCTCAGCCGCTTGCTTGATCTTGGCGCTGCGCACACCGCGGCCGTACTTCACGATCACGACCTTGCCACGCAGGTCGATGCCGAGGCTATCGAGGTGCGCGTAATCCTCGGCGTTTCCGTAGTTCGCGAATGCCAGCTCGCCTTCGACGTCGCCGTCCGCGCCGTATGCGTTGTAAGTGGGGAGCTGTCCTTTGTCGCCCGAGTCTTTGTCCTCCGCGAGTGCGGGTTCCTTCATCTTCGCGACGAAACGCGTTGGACTGACAAGCTCGACGCGACGCAACGTCGGCGTCGGCAGCAACGCCTCGAACTCCTCGATCTCGGCCTCGAATCCCCACTCGCGAAACTTGCCGAGTGCCCACTCGGCGACTGCGCGCGCACCGGGTGAGCCGGCGTGATTCGGTTCCGCGGACATGACGCGTGAGTACTCATCCACGCGTGCCGAGTCCGGAGT
>DATBKN010000464.1:0-3272 GCA_036555845.1 Gemmatimonadaceae bacterium
CGATTGATCGCGCGGTTAATCGCCATGCGACCGGCTGCCGGCGACAGGCCGAGCGCATTTGCGATGTCGTTCACCTTCCGTTCGTCCTCGACACGGGCGACGACGAGTTCCCGGTCCTTCGGTCGCAGCTCGTGCAGCGCCTGCTCATATCGAGCACGAAGTTCCTGGCGTAGCGTGAACCGGAGCGGTCCTGTTCGCTCGCACGGCGGCTCTTCGCTCAACTCCACCGACTCCGGTCTGCGGGCGATTCGCCGCGCTTCGTCGCGAATGAGGTTCAGCACCGTCATCCGCAGGTATGCTTTGACGGCTTGTGCGTGCCTGGGCGCGAAGCGGCGGCCGCGCGTCAACATGCGCAGTGCGGCTTCCTGCACGAGATCCTGCGTGTCGAACTGCCCCCTGGCGGCCCGCGGAAGCCTTCCGTGCGCCCATCGCTCAACGGAGGGCAGACTGCGCTGCACAAGCGTCTCGACAGAGGCTGAATCCGAGCCGGGGTCCGTCGCGGTGTTCGGGTCGTCAATTTCTTGACACATGATGGAGCCTTTCAGAAACGCGGAAGCCGTTGCGTCTCACTTATATAGGCGTAGAACGGGTGCTGTTCGGGTAACACCTTTGAACCGGCACCTATAATTGCGCGTCCGATGACGACGCGAATCACCCGGTTGCTGCATGAGTGGAGCACCGGTGATGAAGAGGCGCTGAATATCCTGATGCCGCTTGTGCATCGAGAGCTGCGGCAGCTCGCGCGCGAGCACATGCGCCACGAACGCCCCAGCCACACATTGCAGGCGACGGCGCTCGTGAGCGAAGCCTATCTCCGTCTGCTGAAGCTGAAGCGGATTCGGTGGGAGGACCGGGAGCACTTTTTCGCCGTTGCCGCGCGACTGATGCGCCAGATACTCGTCGACGCTGCCCGCGCCCGCGACGCCCAAAAGCGGGGTCTTGGTGTGCGGCCTGCCTCCCTTGAAGAAGCGGAATCAGCGGGATCGACCGAGGGCAACGCGGCCAGCGATCTCCTGTTCGTCGACGAGGCCTTGCAGAAGCTTCAAGCGGTCGATGCGCGCAAGGCCCAGGTTGTCGAACTGCGCGTATTCATGGGACTTAGTATCGAAGAAGTCGCGGCGGCGCTCAGCGTCTCCGTGGAGACGGTCAAACGTGACTGGCGGCTTGCGAAGGCGTGGCTCGCGCAAGAGCTAACGCCGGCCGATCACCCCTCCGGGCCTGCATAGGGTGAATCGCGTCACCCATCAGGACCGAAGTCGAGCGGGCAATCCCATATCGGCTACTACGCGGAGGAAGCGCGGATCAGCCATCAGCGCGCTGAGATACGACTCGACGGGAATGTACTGGAGTTGCGGATGCCGGGCCGCATAACCCGCCTGCAGCGCGGCGATCGCGCGTTCGCGATCGTCCACGCCGGTATAGGCGATGGCGAGAAATGACGGCGGTACCGTCGCTCCTTCAGCCTCGAGCGTTCGAAGGTGACGCAGCGCGTCCGTGCGACGTCCAACGCGCGCCAGCGCATGGACGTAGTAGCAGCGCGTGCTCGGGGTTGCATCGCCGAGCTCCATGGCTTTCTCAAACGCGGTGATCGCCGCGGCGAAGTCGCCTTTGCCGCCGTTTACGATCCCCACCCACGTCCACAGGGCCGGTGCGAGTGAGTCAAGGTTCGCCGCATCCTTGAGCGTCGCAAGCGCACGATCGTAGAGACGGAGATTGTAGAAAACGGCCGCTGATGCGACGGCGCCGGACAAACCGACCGGATCGAGCTCGCGCGCACGCACGATTTCAGCTACCGCCGCGTCATCGCGGCCCAGCACCGTCAAGGTGACGGCGAGTGCCTGCCGCGCAGGCACAAAGCTCGAACTGAGCGCGATGGCGCGTCTGTACTCGCGCTCGGCGTCAGCCCATTGCCATCGATCTCGCTTTATTCCCGCGAGCGCGGTATGGGCCTGTGGAAGCTCGTCGTCGGTGCCTATTGCGCGCAATGCGGCCTGCTCACCCAGCTGCAGCCACTTCTCAGGTTTGAGCACGCCAGATCCCGCGAGCAGGCGATACGTGTTCGCCAGCTCTGCGTTGGCGAGCGCATAACCAGGATCCACGCCGAGAGCCTGCTGGAAATAGCTCGCTGCTTTCTGCATGCTGTCAGGGGTATACAGTGACATCTCATAGCGTCCACGGAGCAGCAGCGAGTACGCCTCGGGATTGGGATGCGCGGCTTTGTCCAGCCGGCGCTGATCGTCGGGTGTTAGCTGCGAGCGGACGCGGCGTGCGATTTCCTGCGCAATCTGCACCTCGACATCGGCAAGGTTTTCGGGGCCGGGCGTGTAGTTTGCGCCCCACATGGCCGCGCCGTCGCGCCCGCTCACCAGCTCCGCACTGATCCGGAGCCGGCCGTTGTTGTCGACGATTCTGCCGGTAACGAGCGTCTGCACGCCGAGTGCTCGCGCTACACGGGGCACGTCAAGTGAATCGCCTGTAAAGCGGAAGCTGGAGCTCCGCGCGATCACCTTCAGGTCCGGCAGTTGCAACAAGGCGTTGATGACGCCCTCGCTGATGTCCTCGGCCAGGCGCACACGGTCCGGAGTAGGCTCTATGCTGACGAAGGGAATGACAGCGACCGAGCCGGGCGGAGGCTGCAGCGGCCATTGCCAAAAGGCGACGGCGGCGAGTACCAACGCTGCCGAGAGGGCAAGCGGCAACGCGAGGCGACTGGCCCGCGGCGCGTGATGGAGGATCGACTGCAGCCGTAGGTTCACGTCTTCCATGGAGATCACGCGAGCGGCCGGATCCTTCTTGAGGCAGTCGTCGAGGAGCTCCTGCAACCCCGCGGGGACGCCCGGCGGCATCGCCCCAAGGGGCGGCGTTGTCGCGTCCATCAGATTCGTGGCCCATCGTTCCGACATGCCCCCGAATGGCAGTTCATTGGTGACAGCCTCGAACAGGATGCATCCGAAGGAGAAGACGTCCGATCGGGTGTCGATTGGCTCGCCAGCCGCCTGCTCGGGCGACATGTAGCCGATCGTTCCTTCGACAGCGTGCCCCTGCGCTTCGGCGGATCCCGCAAGCCGCGCGAGACCGAAGTCGAGCACCTTCACGAGCCCATCACGAGTGACCATGATGTTGTCAGGCTTCAGGTCACAATGGGCGATGCCGTTCGCATGCGCCCGAGCGAGCGCGCCAGCGGCTTGCGCCAAATACGCGAGACGCTGCGTCAGAGAGCATGTCGCGTCGCCCAACACGCCACGAAGCGTCATCCCATCGACGTACTCGAT
>DATBKN010000465.1:0-2672 GCA_036555845.1 Gemmatimonadaceae bacterium
TCCTCGGCGATCTCGGCGAGAGCCCTGGTTGCGGAAATCGGCGCCGACAGCGTGAGCGAGCGCGTGACCGAGCGCAAATCGGCGAAGCGCACGCGGACCGTGATCGTCCGGCCCGTCAGTGACTTGGCGCGGAGCCGTGCGCCGATGCGGTCGGCGAGATGATGGAGCGTCGGTTTGAAGACGCGCTCGCTCGCAGGCTGTCGCCCGAGCGCCGATTGTGCGCCGGCGGAGTGCGCGCGCCGGCGCGTCTGGATTGGCCGCGGATCGCTGTTCCACGCGAGTGCCGTCAACTTCTGTCCTGCCGCGTGCCCAAGCAATCGCTCCACGGATTGAGGAGAGCTCTCAGCCAATTGACCGATGGTGGTGACGCCGATTGTGGCGAGCCGCGCCTCGGTGGCGGGGCCCACGCCCCACATGAGCGCCACGGGCAGTTTGTGAAGAAACTCGAGTTCAGAATCTGGATCGACGACAACCAGTCCATCCGGCTTCGCGACCTGCGATGCGATCTTCGCCAGGTGCTTGGTTCGCGCCACGCCGATTGATATCGGCAAGCCCAGCTCGGCACGCACGCGAGCCCGAACCGTCCTTGCGATCTCTGCCGGCGAACCGAAGAGATGCGTGCACCCTGCCACGTCGGCGAAGGCCTCGTCGATGGAGATGCGCTCGATGGACGGTGTGAAATCGCTCAGGATTCCGATGGCGGCGTCCCCGAGTCGTTGATATTCGGCGAAGTGTCCGCCGACAAACACGAGGTCGGGACAGAGTTGCCGCGCGCGCCGTCCAGGCATGCCGCTGCGTACGCCGAAGGCCCGCGCTTCGTACGAGGCCGCGAGGACGACGCCGCCCCCGACCGCAATCGGCTTGCCGCGCAGGCGAGCGTCAAGCAGCTGTTCGACCGACGCATAAAAGGCGTCGAGGTCCGCATGGAGAATAGTAGCTGTGGCAACCATGCATTACACCCACCACAGCGCAGACGCCAGTCGCGACGCGTCGAGTGCCGGTCCAACTCCCAGGCGCAGCGCCACTGGAGCACCAGCTGCAATCAAGCGCTTCACCTCCGTCGTCAACACCCGCAAGCGATCGAAGGAGGCGAGCGTGAAGGCCTCACGACGTGCGGCCACTGGACGGCGATAGCCCGGTGGAATCGGTGGCGGTGCGTTTGCGTCGACTGCCGCGCTCAACGCGACCTCGCCCTCCTCGATCACGATGAGCCGCGCACAAGTGTCACCGGTCTCGCGCCACACCACGCTCGAATCGAACAGCCGCGTCAACCAGATCGCGCGTCGCCGGGCGAGCGCCGCCCGCAATGCGAGCCACTCGAGGGTCTCTTGCACGAACTCCGGGGTCCATCCCGTCGATCCACGCCCGGCGTCTTCATCCGCATCGCGGTCTCGCCGGCCTTCTCTCCATAGGCGTGTTCCGAGCCGCAGTAATCTCTCGTGCGTGCCGACGTCCTGGCGTGCTGTCGTAGTGCAGGCTTTTAGGCCTGCCAGCTCGGCGTGCGCCGCGCGGAGCCTCGCGTAACCGGCTTCGAAAGTCACCGGGTCGGGACGCCAGCGACTGGAGCCGAGCGCGCGACTCTCAGCGGCGGCGAGCGCACCAAAATCATCGAGCATGCCGGCCGAAGGAAACGGTCCGAGCGGATACTGTGACGACGGGTGCGCGCTGCGCGCGGTGAGATTCGGCGGCGCGAACCATAACGCGCGGTTTTCGAGGGTGAGCGCTACATTGTATGGCGGTCGATGCTGCTTGATTTCGTCGGGCTCGACGAGAGCCGCCTCGAGGGCGCTTGGCGTGACATCGAAAGAGATGTTGCGCGCCTGCGACAGCATCTCGAGCGTCCGCTCGTGCACGCCTGTCTGCTTCCAAAAGTAGCTGTTCACGCGCTGCCGGAGCGACGCAGCCTTGCCGATGTACAGGACGTCGCCACTTGTGCGAAGCATGCGATAGACGCCAGGGGCATCGGGCAATGAGAGCCGCACATCCCGCGGCATCGGCCACTCGCGTCGCCCGCGCTTCCTTGGATCGTGTTTGGCGGCGAGCCATTCTTGAAGCGCGCTCCACGTCGAAATGCCTTCCTCGTCGAGCATGCCCACCAGCTCTCGCCAGACGAACGCTGTCGCCTCCACGTGATCCGCGCTGCGACGCCGCGCGCCTACCGCGCGTCCGAAATACCCCGTGAGTGCGCGCACACCGCGGCGCGGCAGGTCAGGTAAGAGGCGGCGGGCGATGTCGTGCGTGCAGACGATGTCGAGGGGAGGCATGCCGCCGGCCAGCGCACGAAGGAATGGCTGCTCGAATCGTGCGAAGTGAATGACTGTTGGCGCGGGCTGCCTGGCCAGTGATGCGGCTTGGCCGGAGAGCTCGCGCCAGGCAATGTGCGCATCGACGCCGCTGTGAGCCATCCGATCGGAAATGCCTGTGAGATGCGACACGGCGGGCGGAATGCGCTCGTCGGCCGGAAGGGCAATGAGGCGTGCGTGTATGTCTGTTGCCGTCGCTCCCGCCCGCGCCCAGCCGATTTCAAGGAGATGCCCATTTGGAGCAGCGGCGGTCGCCTGGCAGTCGACGATGAGCACCTCGAGCTGCGAGAGCGATTCTGGAATCGTGGACAGCAACGCTTCGCCTCAAACTGCCGCGCCAAAGCCTAGCACATTCGCTGTATGTTCGCC
>DATBKN010000466.1:0-17454 GCA_036555845.1 Gemmatimonadaceae bacterium
TGCCCGCCCATGCCGTCGGCGACGACAACGAGGATGCCGCGCGTGGCAAGCTCGTTAGGGTCCGTCGGCCGGATGACGCGAATGCTGTCTTCGTTCACTTCGCGTACGCATCCAACGTCAGACAGTGTGCCGATCTCCACGCGCAGCTCCGGAACAGCCTTGTCGCTCGTGCCGTCCGCTCCCGAGCTCACCCCACCGACACTGAGCGGCCGCAGCATTTGCAGCTCGATCGTTGGACGCGCGCCAGGCACCGGAGTGTCTTTCCTCGCGCGACCGAAGAGGCGCCGCAGAAAGTTGTCAGCCATAGAATGGTATCTGCACCAGCGACGTCTGGCGCGGAAGCGTTCGTGAGGCAAAAGGCTGGTATGCGCCCGAGCCCGGCGGCGAGAGGCGTGGCCGCAACGAGTATGTGAAGCGTGGGACCAGCGCTTCGGTCACGATGAAATTGACAGGCTCGTCTTCGTAGCCGTTGCGTCGCAGGACGAGGGATACGTGATCGCCTAACGCGGCCTTCACGACGTGCGGCGTAAATCCGACGAAGCCGGTATCGCTGTACACTTCCGCGCGGCCCTCGCTCAGCGTGAGCACGATTTCGCGAATGGCTCCGCTCGGACGCTGCGCCGTCGCGCTCGTTTCCTTCCCATTGCCGGCCGGCACAGGCGTGACGCTGACGATCGCCGTGTCGGCGCCGGGAGTGACCACGTTAGGACCCGGCTTTGAAAACAGCGCGTACATGAGAAACACGAACGCCAGTGCGGCGGCGCCCATGGCGGCGATGGCGGGAAGGCGTCGAGCGGCGGCCGCGCGCATCTCACCTGAGGAGCGCAGTCGCGCGAGCGACCAGGAGCTGGGAGGAGTCGTACGCGGCGCCTCTTCGTGCTGCGCTCGGAGGTCCGTGAGCAGCGCTTCGGCCGACTGGTACCGCTGATCCGGCTTCCCTTTGAGGCAGAGTCCTACGATGCGATCGATCTCGCGCGGCAGCGATGGGTTTACGCGCGACGGGGCTGGATAGCTCGCCTTCCCTACACGATCCACGACAGCCGCCATACTTCCGCCTTCGAACGGCAATCGGCCGGTGAGCATCTCGTACAAAAGGACGCCTAACGCCCAGATGTCGGTGCGCTCGTCCGCGGGCTCACCGCGCAGCTGTTCCGGCGACACGTACTGCGGAGTTCCAACCATCGCACCAGAAACGGTAAGGCGCGGACTGTCGGCCGATTTCGCGATACCGAAGTCGAGGACTTTGACCGTGCCGCTCTCGGCGATCTTGACGTTGTTCGACTTGATGTCGCGATGGATGATGCCGCGACTGTGCAGGTAACCGACAGCATCGACGATCCGCTCGAAGATTTCCAGCCCCTGTTTCAGCGTCAGCGCGCCACGCGTGCGAATGCGCTCGTCGATCGTCTCGCCGTCGATGTACTCCATCGCGATACAGGGAGCGCCGGCGAACTCCAGGTACTCGTACATCGTCGCGATGTTCGGGTGACGTACGGCGCCGTGAATGCGCGCCTCGTTGCGGAAGCGCTCGACCGCGTTAGGCGCCGTCTTCGTGACGTTCAGGACCTTGAGCGCGACGAGCCTGTTGTGCGCCGAGTCGATGCCGCGATACACCTCGCCCATCCCGCCCGCACCGATGAAGTCGATGAGGCGGTAACTGCCAACTGACTGATTGAGTAGGGTGCCCTGAGCCATCGAGCGACTCCCGGACAGAGGCTTAGGGATAGGGATAGGGATAGGGATAGGGATAGGGATAGGGATAGGAATAGGGGTAGGTAGACGCTGGGTCCTACCCCTACCCCTACCCCTATCCCTATTTCCTATCTGTTACTCGTCGGCGAGACGGACATCAGTTCCAGACCGTACTTGATCGGCAGCGCGAACGTCACCGTCGCATCCAACCGTCGCATCGCGAAGAAGATTCCGATTACGCGGCCGTATTCGTCGAACATCGGACCACCGCTGTTGCCACCACCAGTCGAGTTGATGCTCAGCTGATAGTGATCGCCTAACGGGGAGTATACCCAGTCACGCCCTGGCGTCGGCGTATCGGAGCCGCGCACGATCTTGGAAATGATGCCGTTCGTGATGGTCGGGTCGGGGACTTCGCGCGTCTGCGCGTCGCGGTTGAACATGTCCTTCGTCCAGATCACCGAGAGCGCGCCACTCGAAACCGCGGGATACCCCATGACGAACACGTTGCCGCCTGTCTTCACCGAGTCGTAGTTGTTGTGCAGCGTCACGGCAGGCAGCGACTGCGGAATGTTCACTTTGATGAGCGCGGCGTCGTGCCGATCGGAAACGTTCGATACCTGCGCTTCGATACGGCGTGGATTGCGCGGGAAGCTCACGTAGAGATACACCTGCTCCTGCTGGAAGACGCCCATCGTTCCCTTCGGGCCAGACTGCTTCGTCTCGGAGGGAATCCAGTTGTTAGGCGGCTCCACCAGGATCGGTTGTCCGTCCTGCAGCAGCGCCTGGCCGCGATTGTTGACGGCGACGCCTGTTTGCGACTGCCGGAAGCTGTACGGCGCGCGGAAGTTCGCCGCGATGTGACGATTCGTTAGGATGTAGCCGTCCGGTGTGACAACGAAGCCGGATCCGGCGCTGGAGACGCCGATGGCGGTGCCTTCGCCCGAATTCAGCGTCAGGTACGGCTCGTAGCTACCTCCTTCCACCTGGATGTAAGCCGGGATCGCGCGACGGCCATCGTCGATAAATGCGCGAGTATTCCCCTGCGAATCCTTGTATGAGTTCGTGACGTGATAGTGGTAAACCTGACCGCCGGTCGGCGTGTACACGAACTTCCAGCTGAAGTCGATCTGCACGACTGAGCCGGCGTACTTGGCGTGCACTTCGTCCGCGCGCCAGAGTCCCGCGCGGCCGCCTGCTGCTTCGGCGACTCTCCGCGCGCTATCAGCCGCCGCGGATGCAGCGCGCGCAGAATCACCCGTCGCAGCGGTGAGTGTTTTGAGACGTGTGTTCTCCTCGTTGTTGCGACGGACCTGCCACGCTGTGATCGCCGCGATCACCATGATCCCGGCCGCAGCCCCAACCCAAAGGTTGCGACGACCTTCCTGCTTTGTCTGACCGATCATGCGCTCGACAGTAGCCTTGCCCACTGAACCTGGCACCGATGCCGCGGCGACTGCCGGCTCGCGCACATCGCCCGTGCCACCGACGCGCGTCTCCATCATGCCCGCGCCAGTCGTGGCGGCAGTGCCCATCGCAAGGCGCGTCGACTTCACGAGGTGCGACGGCAGCGGATCGATATCGAACTGAATCTCCGGACCGCCAGCGCCGAGCTGCACGACGTCTCCCGGCGACAACCACATCTGGCCCGTGACGCGCTTCTTGTTCACGTACGTGCCGTTGCGGCTGTTCAAATCGGACACGGAAAACTTGTATTTGTCGTTAGGGTCGCGCGCGATGCGCGCGTGCTGCCTTCCAACGAGATCGTCTTTTTCCGGATCGAAGCGAACACCGGCACTCGGATCGCGACCCAGAATCAGCTCTGAGAATTGATCCAGCGTGAACTCTTCGACTTGGGTGGCCTTCGACCCTTTCAGGTGGCGAAGAATGACCTTTTCCATGTGGCCCTCCCCGGTGCCGTGGTGCCCGGCGCGGAGCTCGCGCGGGCTGGTAGGTGACGAATCGATGTGAGGCTCACCTGGACACGCGCAGGCGGAGTCAGCGGGGGCTCAACTTTCCGTGAGCAGCGTTCGGAAGTGCGCGAGGAGGTCTGATGCAGGACTTTCCAGCGAATCGCAGCGCTCGAGCGCTGCCAGCAATGTCGCGACTTCGTGGCGCAGGGCATCGTCACCGGCCGCTGCTTCGGCTAGAAACGCCTCACGCGTGGCCGGATCGCGGTCGAGGGCGTCCGCGAATAGCTGGCGAACGCGCCGCCAGCGCGTGGGTGAAATGGGATCGCTGTTCAACGTGCAAGGAAGTGAGCAGTGCCCTCGCGTCCCGTTCCTCGACCCATGGTGCCTAACTGATCACGCGTCGCGGCTACTACTCCAGCTCATTCAGCTCGCGTTGCAGCCACGCTTTCGCGAAGGTCCAGTCGCGCTTTACAGTCGCCGACGAGATCCCCAACACCTCCGCCGTCTGCTCCACATCGAGCCCGCCGAAAAAGCGGAGCTCCACGACTCGGTATTGGCGTTCATCCATCGCTTTCAAACGTTCGAGTGCGACGTCGAGCGCGATGAGATCGATCGAGCGCTGCGGCGTTTCCGCGATCCCTTCGTCGAGCGTCACTCGCTGCGCGGCGCCTTCACGCTTTCCGGCGCGTTTGCGTCGCGCGTGATCGAGCAGGATGCGTCGCATCGCCTGTGCGGCGATGCCGAAGAAGTGCGCGCGATTCTGCCACGTCGTCGAGCGTTGATCCACGAGCCGCAAATACGCTTCGTGCACGAGCGCGGTTGGCTGCAGCGTGTGATCCGATCGTTCGCGTCGCAGATATGTCACTGCCAAGTCGTGCAGCTCGGCGTACACAAGCGGGATGAGTTGCTCCGACGCTCCGGTGCGTCCGCCCTGCAACTCGATCAAGAGTCGCGTGACGTCGTGGCTGTTTGAGGAGGATCCGGACTGCTCTGAGACCATCATCACGCGCGAGCAGATGGGCGAGCCGAGGGTGCTGCAGCGGGACCATTCTACCGGGTGCATGCGGCGGCCGCGAGAGCGCGAGAGGTCTCGACGCGCGTGAGCCCAGCTGAACCATTCCTGCGCGTCTTTCGATGACCACCAGCGTGTGGGCGTCCGAGTGCTGCTCGGGCGTGTTCCGTCTACCTCGAGGAGGACTCTCTCATGTCGCGCAGGACACGAAGTTTGGTTGTGGGCGGCGCCGCCCTGGCACTCGTCGCCGGCAGCACCACGCTCTCAGCGCAGTCCGCGCAGCGGTGGTCGATCCAGGTCTCGCCGATTTATGTCGCCGCGTTCGGTGATGCATATGAGGGACTCGAGAATGGGTTGGGTCTAGAGGCGCAAGCGCGCATAACGCCGAGCGCGTGGTCCTTCGGTTTTGGGCTTCAGGCCTCGAGTCACGGGCTGAAGGATTTGGATGAGAACGTGACGCTGGCAGGTATCTTCTTCGAGCCGCGCCGTGTGTTCGACCTGGGGACGAATCAGGCGCCGTATTTGTCGGCGCGCGTCGCGGTCCTTTCGCAGTCCGCAACGATCGAGGAACCGTCCTTTGGCAGCATCGACTTGAGCGCGACGGGTGCGCAGTTCAATGTCGGCGGCGGTGTTCTCATTCGCCTGTCCCCGCGCGTCAACCTGGACCTCGGCGCCACGTTAGGCGTCATCCATTTCGGGGATGTGGAAGCGAGCGGCAACGGTCAGACGATCACAGTTGATGGGACCTCGGGGAACGGGCAAAACCTTGTCTTGCGAGTTGGCTTGGCGTTTGGACTGGGAGGGAGGGGATAGGGGATAGGGGATAGGGGATAGCCTGGCCTAACGCGAGCTCACGTCGGCCGGGCCACCCTAGCCCCCAACACCTGACTCCTCGATCGTCAATAGCTCTCTCAGCCTTCCCACTGACGCTGGCTGGTCTTCGAGGAGCCTGGCTAGAAACCCCGTTGCGTTCGCCACCGCGAATGATACGCCTGAAAAATTCAGCTCCGGCGGGACGCCAGGAATTGGTCGCGGATAGCCCGACGCGTAGATGCGCAGCGCCGGCAGGGCCGCTTCGACGACGAACATCTCATCGCGCGCACACTCGCTGCAAATCAGCACGCCGACCACGCCGTCGAGCGCGCCGGGGTACATCCGCGCGCCGTGCTGCTCGAGTGCGGCAATTACTATAGCTCCGCATGCCGCGGCATAGCCGACGGCCTCGCTGAGCAACTCGCTCCGTTCCACGTTAGGCGTCCCCAAACTGAGATTGATCAGATGTGCCCCGTGATCGGCGGCCCAACGGATGGCCTGCGCAAGATTGCCGGCGGTCGCGCGCAGCTCGAGATCGAACAGTCGCACGGCCAGCAGCTCGGCGTCCGGGGCTTTCTCGCGAATGGCCGCCGCGACCGCAGTGCCGTGCCCGAGCCGATCTCGGTAGTCCAGTGCATCGACCGCCGCCTCGATGAGCGACACGCCGCCGGCCACGGGGCCGATATGCGGGTGGCCGGCCGCGATGCCGCTGTCGACGACAGCGACCCGCACGCCACGACCCGTTCTCCCTGCGAACGGGCTGTTATTCAACGTTAGGCGGTGGTTCACGGCGCCAGCGCGAAGACGCCCGCGAGCGCCGTTCCCTGCTCGTACAGCGCAGCCGGCGTCCCCTCTTCGATGATGCGGCCGCCTTGCAGCACCACCACTCGGTCCGCGCGCCGCGCCAGCTCCAGGCGGTGCGTGATGATGATCGTTGTGCGGTTGCGCATGATCGCGTCGTATCCGGCCAGCACGTGCGCCTCGGTCTGCGGGTCCAGCGCGCTCGTCGCCTCGTCCAGCACGAGCACCGCAGGATCGGCGAGCAAGGCCCTCGCAATCGCAATGCGCTGCCGTTCGCCCGCGGACAGCGCGCGTCCGCGCTCGCCGACGATCGTGTTGAGACCTTCGGGAAGCCGCTCGAGCAGCTCACCGAGACCGGCAGCGTGCGCGGCGTCCAATACATCGCCCGCGAGCGCGTGGGGCCGCGCATAACGAATGTTTTCGGCGATCGAGGCGTGGAAGACGAAGGGCTCCTGATCCACGACGGCGATCCAGCGGCGCAGCTCGGCGAGTCGGATGTGCTTGATGTCGTTGCGATCGAGCAGGATGCGTCCACGCTGCGGGTCCAGGTGCCGCACGAGCAGATCGGCGATCGTCGACTTGCCTTCACCGCTGCGGCCGACAACGGCGACCCGCTCACCCGCGCTAACCGTTAGGCTCACGCCGTCGAGCACGGCGTCTCCGCGATCGTGCGTGAACCCGACGTCTTCGAACGTCACATCGCCGCGCACGCTCGCCAGCCCGATCGCGTCCGGCTCCTCGTCCACTTCAACCGGCGTATCCAGAATCTCGTGCACTCGTTTCAGCGAGACGCGCGCCGTCGCCAGGCTCGTGTACAGCGCCATCATTGCCTGGATCGGAGAGACCAGTCGCATCTGGTAGGCAACGAACGCCACGAGCGTTCCCATTGTGATGGCGCCGCTAATCACCCGCCAGCCGCCGACGAGAAAGACGATCGCGCTGCCGAAGCCGAGGACAAGACCCGGGAGGCCGCCGGACAAGTACGTTAGGCGGCGCATCGCCATGAGCGCGCTCACGAAGGAGTCGTTCCGCGTCCGCAGCCGCTCGACCTCGCGCTCCTGCGCGTTGGCGGCGACAATCAGCTTCATCCCTTGCAGCGTCTCGACGAGGAAAGAGCCGACATTGGCGCTCGTGTCGCGCACCGCGGCGATCGAGCGCTCGAGCTGTGCGCGATAGCGGATGAGCGCCCAGATTGCCGGCGGCAGCAGCGCCAGACTCACGAGAAAGAGGAGCGGATCGAGCATTATCAATATCACGACCGAGCCGACGAAGAACAGCACGTTGCCTAACCAGGCGAGCGCCACTTCGGCGGCGACGCGCTGGATCTCACCCACGTCGCTATTGATGCGCGAGGCGATCTGGCCCAACGGCATGCGCGCGTAGAAGCGCGGCGACAGGCGTTGCAGATGCTTGTAGACCGCGAGACGCATGGAGAAAAGCATGTCGGCCGATACGCGCGTGTACAGAAGCCCACTGACCACGTTGAGCGCGAAGCTCACGAGGGTGATGGCGACGAAGACGCCGACGATGCGCAGCAGCGCGGCAAAGTCGCGGCCCAGCAGCGCTTTGTCGACGAGGGCGCGCGAGAGGTACGGAAGCGCCAGCGCCAGCAGCGTCCCGGCGAGCGACAGCGCCAACACCAGCGCCAGGCGGCGCCAGTGCGGTGCCGCATAGCCTAACGCGCGCCGAAGGTCTGGGTCCACGGCGGGCGCGGCCTACCGGCCTGGCGCGGCCGCCGGAATCACGTAAAAGTCCGTCATGTCCGCGCCGAGATCGATCGTGCGCACCAGTCGCTGGGTCGCGGTGTCGATGAGATCGATCGTCATGCCCGCCGTATGGATGTAGAGCAGCGATCCATTGGAGCTGACGTCCAGCCCCATGCGTGGCCGGCCCTTGAACGGCGTCTTGCTCAGCACGCGACGGTTCTCGAGATCGTAGGTCCAGATCTCGTAGTTCCCGACCTGTTGTTTGAGGCCATACGCGCGCGTGCGTCCGGGCGCCAGCGCGAATCCGACGGATTCGTTAGGCCCCAGGGTGTAGAAGTCCACGTTGCGCTTGACGAGATCCACGCGGGCTACACCCATGAGCGTGCGATTCTGCACGGGGTCCGCCACGCGGAACATCCCGGTGAAGAAGCCCGGCTCCTCGTAGACAGTCTCCGGGAAGCCGAAGTTGAAACGCCCCATTCCCTCTTCCAGCGCCCGGCCGATCTCCCAGCGATCGACCTGCTTGAGATTCTTCGTCTCGAAGATGAGCACTTCGTCGGCGAAGAAATACAAGAGATCGCCGCTCGGCGAGAAGAGCATCTGCGCCCCTTCGCGCTCCTCGCCTTTGGGCCACGGAATCGTATCGGTGACCTCGTGCTTTGAGAGGTCGTAGCGTACGAGTGTGGGCTTGCCGATCTCCCAGCGATCCGTCTGTTTGGTCGCCGTCTTGATGAGGAAGACAGCGAATTTCTCGTTAGGTTCCACATTGAGCCCGCGGATGCGCACCTGCGTCTTGCCGTGCGACAGCTTGAACTTGTCCAATGATTTCTTGGTCGCGATGTCGATGACTTCTACGTTCTCCCACGTCGGGTCCAGGATGTAGAAGTGCTTGCGATTGGGCGACAGCAGCATCGCGTACGGAATGCCGATCGTCGTGTGGATCGTGTCAGTGAGCGCAAACGTCTTCTCGTCGTACACCAAAATCGTCTTGGCGTACGTGCCGACGTAGAGTTTTCCATCCCCCCCGCTCGGCGTCTGCGCCGCGACGCGACCCGCGGCCGCTGCGACAAGCAACAACGCCGCGAACACGCGGTTTCTCATGGGAAAATGAGATCGATCTTGCGCCAGTCCTTCTGGGCGGCGGCACACTTCCCCGTCCAGTCGGGAGCGTGGTTGTAGAGATCCGGAACGTGCGCCGGCCAGAAGCACGTGACGTAGCAATCGAACAGATCGCGCTCGACCGGCTGACACAGGCCGGCCGTGCTGCCGCTGCTGTCGGTCTCCCACCCGGGTGCGAAAACGAACGAACAGCCCAGCGGGATGTGCGGCCCGGTCGGCCGCGGCGGCCCCGCCTGCTGCAAGCCGACGACATCCTGCTCGTGAATGTCGGCGACGATCTGTGCCTTACGATTGATCGGCGTTAGGTGGCGCATGACATGCTAGGGATAGGGATAGGGGTAGGGGTAGGGGTGCGCTGACCCCTCATCGCGCGACACCGAAACAGTAAAACAACCCGTTGCCGCCCGTCGCCTGGAGGTTCTTCTGCCCGCAACCACGTGATGCGTGCGCGCTATTCCACGACGTCGGATTCGCACCGCCGCCCTGACGATCATGGTGACCGACGAACGCGCTCCCGGTCGAGTCCGAGCGCGTCCAGTTGCCGCACGTCGTATCCATCGTATCGGTAACGGCGCGACCGTCGAGCGACGATCCCGTGAGGATGTCGTGCGTGTTAGGCGTGTCGCCGCGTCCGTTGACGACAGCGCCCTTCTCCGTGATGCTGTTCTCTTTGGAGAGTTTGTTATTGGCGCTATGCAGATCGGCGACGTTCTGTGCGACGACGACGCCTTTCGCGTTCGTCCACGGTCCGTTGCCGATACGATCGCGCGCGTTGACGGCTGGCTGCCCTTGAGCCGCGATCGTGCTCAGATAGGCTCGCCAGCTGACACCGGTGATGCCCGCGGCATCCGCGAGCGACTGACAGTGCCGATCGGCGCCCGCGAGACCGCCCAGGTTCGCGCCGTTGCCCGGCCCCGCGCTCGTGATGAAGAACGTGGTCTTCGGTGCCGACGGTGCGCCGGTCTCGAGCTGGACGGCTCTGCCGCACGCGAGCGCGAGCATCGCCAGTGGTACGAGTCTCCGGAATGTGTTCGCGCGATTCATTCGTTAGGCCTCGAACTGAGTGAGAACTTCGGGCCGACGCTCCGCCAGCGTGCCGTAGACCTCGAGGCACGTGTGCGTCCAGCGCCGGATCCACTCGCAGTAGTGCAGATTCGGCCGTTCGGTCGATCCATAACGCGTCTGCGCTTCGTGATAGCAGCCGCCGGCGCAGAGCGGCCGCGCCCAGCATTGCGAACAATCGGTCTTGTTGGCGATGTGATGCCTGACGAGGTAGTCGTCCTGCAGCGCGTGGTCCACGCCCTCGAAGACGCTGCCGAGCTTGTGCGAATCCGATCCCGCGAAGCGATGGCACAACGCGACATCGCCATCGGTCGCGACGCCGAGCAGTCCGAGCCCGGCGCCACAGGGATACGCCTTGCTCATTCCCTTGTGAATCTCTTCGACGGTGTCCCGCACGTTGGAGAAGCCATGATGCCGCCCTTCGAGAGTGCAGGCGAGATATTCGCGCGCCAGCTCCTGGAACGAGAAGAGCATCTGCTCGAACCCGGCTTCCTCAATCGCATAATCGCGGCGCCACGACGTCGTGACCGGCGCGAAGCCGACCTCCCAGAAACCCAGCTCGCCGCGCAGATGCCGGAAGATCCCGATGACGTCGAGGTTGTCGTGCGTGAGCGTCACGCGCGCGCCTACTGGACGCCGGCGATGCTTCGTGAGCAGCGACTCGATGTGCGGACGGATGACGTCGTAGCTCCCCTTTCCGTTATGGAAGACGCGGTGCCGGTTCTGCTGCTCGCGGTCGCCGTCGATCGACACCGTCACGCCGACGTCGTTGTCCACAATCCAGTCGATGATCTCGTCGCGCAGGAGCGTGGCGTTGGTCGTTAGGCTCACGTCGACTTCTTTTCCAAGCGCCGCGGCGCGCGAGCGCGCATACGCCAGCGCCGATCGCAGGACCTTGTAATTGAGCAGCGTCTCGCCGCCGAAGAATGTCAGATGCACGGTTTTTTGCTCGCCGGCCTCGGCGAACATGAAGTCCACGCTCTGCCGCGCCGTTTCTTCGGTCATGAAGCGCGGCTTTTTGCTTGGCTCGACGACGCGATCTTCGCCGTATTCGTAGCAGTACGTGCAGGCCAGGTTGCACTTGCTCGTGACGTTGAGCACGAGCGTCGTCAGCGGGATGCGTTTCTTCGGCGGCTTTGGCTTGATCGTCTCGACAGGTGCGGCCACTGACCGGATCGCGCGTGCGCCAAGCAACTCACCGATCGCGTTCTGCACGACCGGCGCTTCGAAACGAGGTGTGAGCGAGCCGACCAGCGCATCCGGTGCGACATCGGCGTCGCCTAACGCATCGAGCACGGCGAGTGACGGGCCATCCAGCCGGAAGATGGCCGCCGAAGGCACGAGATACACGTAAGGCGCGCCGTCCGCCTCGAACCTGTGGTATTCACCGCGACGCAGCAGGTTCATTGAACGGGGCCCCCGGCCGCCAGATTCCATGGATCAAATCGTATGTACAGCGGGACTGTCACCAGCAGATGCGCGCGCGCCCGAATGGGCCGAGCGCTCGTAGCATTGTCCGGCGCGTTGTACGTCGCCACGACCCACACGTCCCCGACGTTGTTGCGGCTGCCGGAGCGCTGCGGGTTCGGCCCGTCCACGTTAGGCGTGAACAGCCCGCGGGCATCGATCGTCCCGACGTATTTGAGATCATCGTCGTCGTAGGTGACGCCGTACTCTTCCAGGTTCCACGTCACGTCGACTCGGCCTAACGAGAGATCGTCAGGCGTGTCCGGCTTCCCGTCCGCCCCATCGTTGTATGCGAAGGCGTCGAAGTGCACGAACTGCTTGGGGAAGCGCACGCCACCGACGCGCGCCATCCCCGCAGCAGGCGTCACTTTGATGCGGCTCACCTTGTCGTAGACTGCGGCGCCCTTGGGGAGCGACGCGCCAGCGACGAACACATCGCGCTCGCCGATCACGGCAGCCGAATCGATGCGCACGCGCAACGATAGTTCGTCCGCTGCGGATCGCAGCACGCGCTCGACGCGCACGCCCGGTCCGAAGTCGATCTGTCCCGCGGACACGTTAGGCGGCAGGTTCGCGCCTACGATCATGATGTCCTGACCGCTGCCACCCTTTCGCAGGCCGCGCGGCAAAACGCCAACGATGGCCGGCGCGCCGGTCAGACGCGTGAGCTTGACATCGATCCCGTTCTCGTCGTAGCCGCCGCTGAACCAGCGCCCTGACATCTCCTGCCAGCCCGGTTCGATGAAGAGTACTTCGCGCCACGCTGAGTCGGCTGGTTGGCCGGCTTCCGTCGAGCGTCCGCGCCACTGGAAGCCTGTGTAGACCATCGCGCGCCCTTGCCGCGTGACGGCGGGGCCCCCCCCGGTAAAACGATAGCTGGCCGTCGTCACGAACTCGTCATCGGCGCCGGCCTTTGCGATCGTTAGGCGGCCCACGAAGTCGCCGCGCCCCGGCTGCTGGCCGGCGACGAGCCACGTTCCAGTGATCGGCGGCGGGCGCATCGTCGCCGACCACGCCGTCCACTCCGGTGTTCGCAGCGGGAACGCGCGCGCAAGGTGTGTGATCGCTTGCTCCATCGGATGCGGCTGGCCTGCGCTGTCCGGGGGCGGTGGCCCGAAGCGGCGAAAAGCCTGGAAATCGGAGACCGGGTAGTAACCGCGATGCGTCGCGACGAGAAGCTCCCACTCTTCACGCGTGCGACGCTGCGTAATGGCGCGACCTAACGAGTGACATTTTGCGCAGACGGTTTCCGTGCGCGCGTCCGCGGTGTAGCGATAGTCGATCGAGCGCCGTTCACTCTCGAATCGCCCCGGCCGCACTTCTTCCGGGGCGAGCCCCTGCCGGTTCGCCAAATACTTGACGATCGCGCGCGCCTCGGCCGGCGCGACTTGCACGTCGTTCAGCGTCACCATGCGCCGGATCGAAGTCTCCCAACCCTCGGGCGTCTTGCGCATGTACGACAGCCGGCTCATGTGCCCGGCTGAATCGGCTTTGTGGCACTTGGAGCAGCGCGCAATGACGGTCGCATCGCTGATCACATAGCCCGTCGTCGTATCCTTCTGTGCCTGCGCGACAGCAACGCCTGAAAAACCAAGCGTCGCACCGACGAGGCCTAAACAACTGACGTAGAGCCTGCGCGGAATCACTACGTATCTCCTCCGCTCGGACAAGGCGATCAAGCGCCCGGAATTACAGGCGATGCGAGAAGGCTGTCAAGCAAAGACAAGGACACGCTTTCCGACGAGAAACGAGAGCACGCCGAGGAAATCCGCGAGGGGGACGGGAGCGACGGAACGACAATAAAGCTCGTACAGGTCTGGGACCTGAGTGACCTTCGGCGCAAAGTCCACGACTTTGGCCAGGTCAATGCTACGGACGTAGCGGATGCCTCGCGGGTACGCAGGCAGGCAAAGCCGCGATTCGAGGACGACGCGATTGTCTTGTACCGTCGGCTGCTGTACCCACTCGAAGGTGGCGTTCGCCGCAAACGCGATCGACTGGCGACGCTTGAGCTCGTCGAATGCCGTGCGCACGTCGGGATCATCGCGCAACAGCGCGCCATCGAGGTCCTCGTTAGGTAGCACACCATCGCCCGAGCCCGGAAGCGCACGGGCCGCCCAAAAGGCCGATGCGGTCCCGTGGTCCAGCGCCAATCGGGCAAGCTCGACGCGCGCCCGCTCGAGCGCGTCAAACATCGCCGCCTCGCGCGCCTCGAACAGCGCCAGCGCCGGTTCGGTCACGGCCGCATCGATCAGGCAAGTGTGGACCACAACGGCACCGAGCCACGCCGATGCGAGCGCTTTCTTGATTCCGAACGAGGACAGCGGATCGACGAAGCTGGCGGCGTCGCCGACGAGCAGCACGCCTGGCGCGCAAACGCGCTGGCAGCGGTAGGCGGACGCGTCTCGCGCGAATGGCTCGCCGAGCAACGTGGCGTCCCGAGTGAGAGCCGAGAGGCCAGGGACGCGAGAGAGCTCGCGCGTATACGCCGCGCGCAAGTCAGCGTGGACCCCGAGTTTCGTTAGGCCCGGGTCGATCATGACAGTGACGTGACGCAGCGTCACCGAGAGCGGCACCGACCACGCCCAGCCGTCCGCGTGACTTTCAACGACCGTGTGCGTGGCGTCCGGCAGCGGCCACGAACCAATGCGCTCCCACACCGCGGCGATCGCGAGCGTGCGCTGTAGCGGGATAGCCTGTCGCCAGCCCGCACGGCCGACCACTGCTCCCCTTCCGGAGCAATCGAGCACCCAATCTGCGCGCACTGTGCGCTCGCCGGCTCCATCGGCGTACGTGACGACCCCGTCGTGGATGCCCGTCACGGTCACGTCGTCAATGACGCGGCACTGCGATCGCCTAACGTCGTCGAGCAGCAGTTCGTTCAAAACGCCGCGATCGACCTGGTAGCCTAACTGGCCTCCCTCGCCGGCATCGGCGTAGTACGTCTCACGAATTCCGTCCTGACCGCCGCCCCCGCCCCCGCCCCCGCCCCCAACCCCCCACATGACGGTGTTCCCCGTGGACCGCATGAATCCCGCGCGATCAACCAGTGCCTCCCAGCCGAGATGCGCGAGCAACTTGGTCGCACTCGGTGGGATGGATTCAGCGAGAGGCGGCCGTGCCGCGGGCCTCGTTAGGACAGTGACGCGATGACCGAGCGAGGTGAGCAGGCGGGCGGCGCTGGCACCGGCCGGACCAGCGCCGATGACAACGACCTCCGCGGAGTCAGCGCGCGTCACTGACACTCTCCCATGCATGGGCGGCGTGGCATGTGGCGAAATCCTGCGGGATCGCGCCCTGAACCGAAAGCCCGCCGCCTGCGCACTTGCGGTGCGTTCCAGTCTGGAGGAGCGTTGCGGACATAACAGGCAATTCTTGACAAAATAATTTTGTCCGCTACCTTGGCGCTGTGCTGTAATCGTCCCGACATAACACCGCCACCATGCCTACAGCCGCTGCGATTCGGGTCATACGAGGCCGATCCCAGGCCGCCACCCTCCTGCACGGCACTCGCCGAGAGCTGCTCGAGCACCTGGCGGAGCCCGACACGGCAGCCGGACTGGCTCGCAAGCTGGGGACGTCGCGCCAGCGACTACGCTACCACCTGCGACAGCTCGAGTCAGAGGGCCTGGTGGAGTGTGTCGCGGAGCGCCGCAACGGCAATTGCGTCGAACGGGTTGTCCGGGCGACGGCGCGCGCGTTCGTCATCAGCCCCGAGGCAATCGGAAAGCTCGGGGACACGGCCGATGCAGCCGCCGATCGGTATAGCGCCATGTACCTGATGGGGAGCGCCGCGCGAACCGTGCGCGACGTCGCGGCACTCGACGCCCGCGCGAGGACCGAGGGAAAGCGGCTCGCGACGATCACACTCGAAAGCGACATCCGCTTCGCCAGCCCGGAGTCCCGGGCGGCGTTCGCGGAGGAACTGACTCAAACATTGGCGCGGCTCACGGCGCGCTATCACGACGAGCGGGCACCTAACGGGCGCACGTATCGCCTCACAGCGCTGGCGCATCCGTCGCCTCCTGATTCGCCGTCGCGCGCCGCCACCCCTTCGCCCGAGGTCGCGCATGCCCAAGCTGATGGAGGAGGAGACGACGATGCCTAACGAAACACGTTCGCTGGAGGTGGCCGTCGATATGGCCGCCCCGGCCGACGTCGTGTGGACTGCGCTCACGGATCCGGCGGAACTCGTACGCTGGTTTCCACTTCAG
Source organism: Gemmatimonadaceae bacterium (assembly GCA_036555845.1). Taxonomy (GTDB): domain Bacteria; phylum Gemmatimonadota; class Gemmatimonadetes; order Gemmatimonadales; family Gemmatimonadaceae; genus DASYRX01. The sequence continues at coordinate 15,800 of DATBKN010000466.1, forward strand.
GCGTCAGTGACACCTGGTGCCGGCGGGAGCGTGAAGTGGTCCTGGGACGACACATGGACGTGGGAATCCGCAATCGACATCTGGGAACCCGGACGCCGCCTGCGTTTGGTGCAGGAAGAACAGCGGCCGTTCGACGTGAATGGCGGCCTGCTTCCCGCCGGTCAGGTCGCGAGCGCGCACATGGTCATGGATTTCACGTTGGAAACCGTCGCGGGCCGTACTCGCCTGCGTCTCGTGCACTCCGGGTTCGGAACTGGAGGCGCGTGGGATGATGAAATCGATGGCGTGCGTGTCGGCTGGAATCACGAACTGCGCGGCCTTGCATTCTACCTGGCGCGGCATCGTGGCAAGACGCGTCACGCAGCGATGGCGTACCTAACGTGGGTCGAACCGCAGGACGTGACGTGGCGCCGACTGTTCAGCGCCGATGCGTTTCCGGTATCGGCGCAGCGACTCGAGATCGGCGAGCCGTACACGCTCGAGGTATCGACTGGCGACTGCTTCGACGGTATCGTGCAGCACCATATTGCGGACCGGGACTTCACTGGCACTGTGCGCGCGCTGGATGACGGCGTTTTTCGAATCGGAACTCATCGTGCTGCCGGAAAGACGGGCATCAGCGTATGGATCGTCAGCTATGACGCGAGCCATGCGGCTCAGGTGGCCGATATCCGGACGCGCACGCAGGGGCTGCTCGACCGGGTTTTCAGCGGCCGGCAGTAAGCCGCTACACTCGGCGCCGCGTTAGGTGGTCGAGCCGACGCGTGCGCCGAGCTCCGGCGCTGCCGCCATCCGCTGGCTAGCGCTGTTCCTGGTTCCTTTTGTCGTGCTCGTCGTGCGGCACTGGAGCTGGGCGCCGAGCACCTCAGCGGGGGATTACGCCCAGTATCTCCTGCACGCGCAGGCGATCGCCGAAGGACGTCCGTACAGCGCGACCGGCTACATCTACAATCCAGCCGCCGGTCTGATCGGGCCGCCGACGCTGCCGCCCGGCCTGCCACTGACGCTCGCGCCGCTTGTCGCGATCGGTGGGGTGCACACGCCGCTCGTTAGGCTTCTCATGATCGTGAGTGTCGTCGCCTTCGCCGTGCTCTCTGCCTGGCGCCTGGCGCGCGACATGGAGCCGTGGCAGGCGGCGTTGGGCAGTGCCATCGCGGCGTATGCGGTCGAGGCGTCACTGGCGAGCGTCGCCCCGATTTCGGATCCCGGCTTCGCTGTCTTCGTGTGGGCGACGATTCTCGCCGTGGACACGGACGGCGCGTGGACGTGGCGGCGCGTGTTCGGTGTCACCGCGTTAGGCTTCGCCGCCGTCCTGTATCGCGTGGCCGGAATCGCTCTCGTGCCCGCGCTCTTTCTTTACGCTTTGCTCGAGCGCAGACGGCTCGGCATCCGCCCATTCATTCCAGCGACGCTTTGGAGCTCAGCGGGGCTGATCGGGTTTGCAGCAGGAATCGTACGCCTCCCCTTCACCGAGCGGTTCGGCAACGCGGTGCTCGATCCGGCGGAGCACCTGGACACGTTCGCACGACAATACCGCGTCGCGCTCTTCGACGCCGAGCTGTACCCCTTTCCAAGCGCCTGGAATTCGGCCAACGATGCGTACCATCTGGTTGCTTCTCTGTTCGTGTTGCTCGGGCTCGTCATTCTGTTCCGGC
>DATBKN010000467.1:0-16535 GCA_036555845.1 Gemmatimonadaceae bacterium
ACGACCGAACTGATCCCCGTAGCGCCACGCGGCGAACTCTGGGCGCTGCGGCTGACCGATCCTAACGAGTGTCGTACCGTCGCGCAGATTCGCGAGGCCGATGTTATCCGTGGCGACGCGCCGGCGAGTGTCACGGTAGAGCTTCTCAGCCTGCTCGATCGCTTCCCAGCGTTCATCGAGCGGCGTGAGATTCCAGCGCTCGCACTGACGGCACACGACCCAGAGGCGACCCTTGGCCGCGTCGAACGCGAGCCGGCGCCCAACGGGAAACGTCTCGAGCGCCTCGTTGTTGCCGAGCGGTTTGTTGCAGAATAGACAAGTCGCGTACACGGCGAGTTGGACTACGAGTGATTACGCGCGCGAGTTTAGCGCCGGAGCCGGCGGCGTTTCGCCCCCAACGTTAGCGAACGGGCTGCACCGATTGCACATTCCGGCATCCCGATCCGGAGTTTTGATGCGTCGCGAGTTCGTTATCGCCGCTGTGAGTGTCTTTGTCGTTGCAGCCCATGCGGTTGCGCAGGCTGGGCGCGGTGGCACCCGTGTTCAGCCCGGCCAGGAGTGTCCGCCAGGCATGACTGAAGTGCGCCCAAACCTATGTCAGGCGCCCGAGACCGCCGCGCCGAGCATTCTCGACTACCGGCCCAAGTCGACGCTCGTCACGCCGGTGCACTTGGTCCCGAAGTCGAAATTCCCATCGATCGATTTCCACGGCCACCCGGGCGACCTCTCGTCCGCCGAAGCGCTCGAGCGACTCGGCGCCGCGATGGATAGCATCGGCCTGCAAGTGATGATTGCCGCGAACAACACGTCCGGGGAACAACTCAAGCGTACGATGGCGGCGATCCGCGCATCGGCGAAAATGAAGGACCGTGTGCGCGTGCTCACGGGCATCAACTTGCGCGACGTGGGTCCTGGCTGGGCCGAGCGCGCCGTCGCACAACTCGAAGCCGATGTGGCGGCCGGCGCCGTCGGCGTCGGTGAAATCGGCAAAGGCTTCGGTCTTTCCGCGACGAAAGCCGACGGAAGCCGTCTCAAGCTGGACGACCCCGAGCTCAAACCGATCTGGGATGCATGCGCCCGTCTCGGCTTGCCTGTGTTCATTCACACGGCCGATCCGCAAGAATTCTTCAAGCATGTCGACCTAACGAATGAACGCTGGCTCGAACTTGCCCTGTTCCCCGGTCGGCGTTTTCCACCAGAGCGCTATCCGAGTTTCGAAGAGCTGATGACGGAGCGTGACAACCTGTTCCGCAACAATCCAAAGACGACCTTCGTCGCAGCACATATGGGTTGGCAGGCGAACGACCTCGGCAAGCTCGGCAAGCTGCTGGACATGCCTAACGTCTACACGGAGGTTGGCGCAGTACTGTATGACATTGGACGGCAGCCGCGCGGCGCGCACGACTTCTTCATCAAGTACCAGGATCGCATTCTCTTCGGGAAGGATTCCTTCCAGCCCGGGGAATACCCATACTACTGGCGCGTCTTCGAGACGTCGGACGAGTACTTCGATTACTATCGCGGCTACCACGCCTTCTGGAAACTCTACGGCATCGACCTTCCGGACCCGGTGCTGAAGAAGGTCTACTATCAGAATGCGCTGAAGCTGATGAAGGGAGTGCCTGCGAGCGGCTTCCCGCGGTAGCGCGGGTGAAACGATGGCGATGGGCGGGACGTCCTTCCCTAGAGCAGCCTCCACGTTGAAACAGGAGCGAACAATTCAAACGAGTCTCGAAACGAGCCAGCGCCTGAAATTCAGCAACAACAGCAGTTTTCAGGTCGAGCTGCGGCGGCAAGTCGACGAATACTTCAAACGTACAGGCCGGCCTCAGCGCGACTGTCCCCAGATGTACGTCAAGACGGCTGTTCTCGTCGTCGCATTCGTCGCGTCGTACGTGCTACTGGTGTTCGCGGCGCAGACGTGGTGGCAGGCGTTCCCGCTCGCGATTCTGCTCGGGTTAGCCACGGCGGGGATTGGATTCAACGTGCAGCATGACGGCGGGCATCACGCGTATTCCAACCGCGCCTGGATCAACAAGGCGATGGCGATGGCGATGGATGTGATCGGCGGTAGCTCGTACGTCTGGAATCAGAAGCACGCGATCATGCATCACACGTACGTCAATATCACCGGCCACGACAGCGACATCGACCTCGGTATCCTCGGTCGCCTAACGCCACATCAGAAGCGCTTCGCGTTTCACCGCTGGCAACACTATTACCTATGGCCGCTGTACGGCTTGTCGGCGATCAAGTGGCAGCTGTACGATGATTTTCGCGACGTCATCCTGGGACGTATGGGGGAGCATCGATTCGCACGCCCAAAAGGATGGGACCTCGCCATCTTTGCGGGTGGCAAAGCGATCTTTTTGACTCTGACGTTCGGGATCCCTCTGTTCTTCCACTCCGTCGCCATCGTGGCGCTGTTTTACGCCGCGGCCGCGCTGGTGGTGGGCGTGATCATGAGCGTTGTGTTTCAATTGGCGCACTGCGTGGAGCACGCCGAGTTTCCGCTGCCTGACGAGGAAACGGGTCGTATCGAAAACGCCTGGGCTATTCATCAGGTCGAGACCACTGTGGACTTCGCTCGGCGCAGCAAAGTTGTCGCCTGGTTTCTCGGTGGCCTGAACTATCAGATCGAACACCACCTGTTCCCGCGCATCTGCCACGTCAATTTCCCGGCGCTCTCGAAGGTCGTCGAAGAGACATGTCGCGAGTTCGGCGTGAGATACACGGAGCACAAATCCGTCTGGGCCGGAGTGGCTTCGCACTTCAGGTGGTTGCGACGCATGGGGATGCCAACCACCTCCTGAGAGTATCGCGGCGATCGCCGGCGTGAACGGGGGCTGCTTCGCAAAGCAGCCCCCGTTCGCTGTGTACGAAGCACCGCAGCGCACCGTTCCCTGGCGCCCTACTTTCGCGTGGCAGCGGCGATGCGTTCGCGGACTTCATCCAGCCATCCAACCACGACGATCGGCGCCGCGTCGCTGCTCACCATGCGCGGGAAGACGAAGCGCTTGCCGTCTGGGAAGACGTCGTACCCTGGCTCGACCTCGCCATTGAGCGCGTTCATCGTGAACAGCGTATCGCGCCTAACGAGTGACAGCTCTGGCACGGTCTCGAGCGTGGCCGAGATGAGTGCCGTACCAGCGCGATAGAACAACTCGCGATTGGTTCGCGACCAGACCGGCTCCGTTCCACCGCCTGAGGACACCTGGTAGCGGCCGCCCGGGCCCGGGAACGGCTGGACGTACACTTCCGACCTCCCCGTCTCTTCCGAGACATAAGCGAGCCAGCGGCCGTCGTGCGAGAGGCCCGGCTGGCGCGGAATATCCGATGTCATGAGCATGATTGGCTTTCGCACGGAGTCGGCCTTGACCGGCAGCGCCTCCAGCCACCATTTCCCCATCTGCTGGGCTGTAGTGATGAAGTACTCCTCGTTAGGTGTGAATTCCGCGCCGCGAGCGGACTCCTGAATCCGTTCAGCCGGAGCGCTTGCATCCCACGGCTGCCACCAGACGCCGGCCGAGTCACCCCCCAGCCGCGTGAATGCAATGCGACGGCCGTTAGGCGTCCATTCTGGCGTCACAGCGTTTCCTGTCGTGGTCAATCGCGTCAGCGTGCTGGCCGCGATCTCATATACCCAGACGTCCGAGGCGATCGTCATCGCTATGCGGCGACCGTCCGGCGAGATCTGCGGATGTCTGTATAGCCGCGACCCCGCTAGCAAACTTTGCATCGTGCCGTCGCGCGTCGTCTCCGTCAGTTGCACGCCGGCGGCGCCGGACAGGTACACCAGCGTACCTGTCGGAGACAGGGCAAGGTCGGCCACTGCTGCTTGCTGCTTGATGGTGACGCTCTCGATCAGCGTCACCGGTTCACCGATCACACGCAACTGCGCCTGGTCGAAGCGCACGGCGCTCACGGTCCCATCACTTCGAGAGAAGAACAAGAATCCATCCGCGTAGAACGGCGAACCGCCGACGAGACCGAGACGGACGACTCGTTTGTCGGCCAACCGCATCGCGGCCAGCTCGGTGCGCGCTGCGGGAGTGATGAGAATCGTGAAGAGGATGCTTTTTGCGTCGGGAAGGAAAGAGGGGGAGGCGTGAGCATGGTCCGCGGAGTCGACAGTTGCGAGGCGCTCCGGTGGAGCGCCTGACGAATTCGTCCGCCAGAGGCCCGAGCCACGTTGCTGGATGCCTTTCGAAAAGACGATCGTGCCATCCGAGCCCCATGCGAAACGTCCGGAAGTGTCGGTGATCGCTACAGGTGATCCACCGGCTGCGGGGATCTTCACCAGCGGCGACGGTCCCGTACCCCTGACGTAGGCGATCCAGTTACCGTCTGGAGAGAACTCTGGGTTGGAAGCGCCCTCGGTACCTGGGATTCGTCGCGGCACCAGTTCATCGAGGCGGCGCAAGTACAGGCTCGCCTGAGGTCCGCCGACGTAGACCAGTGTGGCACCGTCCGGCGAGAAGGCCACGGATCGGCCGACAAACGTGGGGTTGATTCGTGCGTCGCTCGGTAGCTCCAGTGTGAACCGTGCATGCTGCGGTGCCGGTATATCCGGCTGACGACTTGCGCTCCACACAGCCGCCGCAAGCGCCAGAACGGCAACGCCAACAGCGGCGACGGCGATCGTCTTCCACGGCAACGCAACGCCTAACGCAGGCGCTGGGACTGCAGCGAAATTCGGCGCCCTCCCCTGCAATGCGTCGGCGAATTCGTGAGCGGTGGAGTAGCGATCGGCGGGAAGTTTCTCCAGCGCGCGATGGATCGCGGCCTCGACGTGTGCCGGGACCGTGTGCCGTAGCGTCCTGAGCGGCCGCGGCGTCTCGGTCAGTACCCTGGCGATGATCGCCTGCGCCGTTGTGCCGTTGTGCGGCGGTTCTCCAGCCAGCATCTCATACGTCACCGCAGCGAGCGCGTAGAGATCCGTGCGGCCGTCGATGCCGCGATCGCCTGTCGCCTGCTCCGGGGACATGTAGTGCGGCGTACCTAACGAGAGACCGGTCTGCGTGATGCGCGCACCGCCCGCGTTCGAGACGGCCAGCGCGATACCGAAGTCGGCGACCAGCGGCTGTCCATCGTGCAGCAGGATGTTTTCGGGCTTGAGGTCGCGGTGGATCACGCCATGGCGGTGCGCGTAGTCCAGCGCACCCGCGACTGCAGTCGCGATTCGGACCGCCTCGTCGATCGGCAGCTGCGTTTCCCGCTCGAGGCGGGCACGCAGACTCTCCCCCTCCACGAACGGCATGACGTAGAACAGCAAGCCCGCGCTTTCACCCGAATCGAAGAGCGGTAGAAGGTTGGGATGCTGCAGATTCGCCGTGACGCGGATCTCGCTCAGGAAGCGCTCGACTCCCAAGACGGCGCCGAGCTCCGGACGCAAGACTTTGAGCGCCACTCGGCGATCGTGACGCAGATCGCGCGCGAGGTAGACGATTGCCATTCCGCCGGCGCCGATCTCGCTGTCGATGGCGTAGCGCCCGGCAAGTGCGGCCCGAAGTTGGCCGGTGACGTCCATGCTCCGAATCTATTGCGAGCTGTCGATGCGGTAAGGGCCTGCGCGATCGTTGCCTGTCCGACAGTCGTTAGGTGGAACCGCTACTGCTTTTTCCAGATCTCCGTTTGCGGTCCGCTCGCGGCTTTCATTTCGTTAACCACCGTTAGGGTCTTGCCGTCGGCCGAGAGCGTCGCCTTCGATACGCCGAACGGCTGGCCGTTCATTTTCAAGTTCGTGCTGGTGTGATGACTATCGACGAGACTGATCGCCATGGTCTCACCGCTCGGCTTTCCGTCCAGCAGGACAGGCACTTCGGTACCGTCGAAGGGTGATTCGACAGTCAAGACGTGGCTCGTGCCGTTTACGGTGAAGCGATAGGTCAACTTGCGACCACCGCTGCAGCAGGTTTCGACGGTCATTGTCATGCTGCCCATGGTTGGATCCGGGTTCTGCCGCACCCAGGTTCCCACCCCCACTTGCGCGTGAACGACATCCGCCGCGCACATCAGTCCAAGCATCGTGCCTAACAACTTCCAGCGAATGGCAGCCATAGCCCCTCCGATCCTTCTAGTTCGACCCGAGTTTTTCGTTGTTCAAAAGTTTCCGTCGAGGCCCAGCGTCCACAGCAGCCGCGACTCCAGGCCACCACGCCGGAGCGGCACCAGCGCGTTCGCGACCAGAATCGGCCCGCCCAACACACGGAACTTCATGCCGAATGATCCGTGCGCACTGTGGTCCTTCATGTTAGGAATATTCGTCGGCACGATCGTACGCACGACAGGAAACTCGAAGCGTACCTCTTCGGGGAGCTTGAGCTCGCCGCCGCCAACCTGCCACTCCGAAATCATATCCACCGCGACGGTTGCCCAGTCGGACATCGGCTGATCGAAACCGGCTGTCGCGAGAATAGCGTCGCTGCGGCCTGCGCCCGTCCGCAGCTTATATCCAAGGTTGACGTGCGGCGAAATAGTCCCCAATCGCGACGATCCGAGCAAGAGACCGCGCACGCCGAACTTCCCCGATCCCGTTAGGTTTTCATCGTCTCCTGTGGGAAGTCTCGCGTCTCCCATGAACGCGACAGCGAGACGTTCGCTCGAGCGAATGTTCGCTTTCATGCGCAGCGCGATGTCTCCCACGCCCGTCGCGAATCCGAACGTCGATGCCGTCGCGCGCAGGACCGGGTTCGCCGAGTCGCCGGCAAAGAAATGCGATGTGGGAATCCCGAACGGAATGAACTGCCCAACACTACGCCCGGTGAGTCCGGTGTGGACAATAGGAATAGCGAACCCGACGTCGACGGCATCGCTCAAGCCCCACGTGGCGAAGAACGTGGTCACGAGCAGGTTCACATTGATGTCGAGGTTGACCTGCAGGACATCGTTTTCACGCAGCGGCTGGCCGAGTCCGGCCGGGGCTACGTCGTCGTGAGTGAAGTTGAGCGTGAGCCGGTCGAGAGGGACGCCGCGCAACGACGTAAAACTGGTGCTGGACATGTTGGCGCCGACCACGACGCGGCCCCTGCCTAACGTCTGCGCACGCTCGCCGAAGACTGGCCCCAGCGATGTCGAGGTCCGAACGGGCAGACCGCCCACGAACTTGAACGTGATGCCGCTGCCTGTAGCGGAGAGCGGCAGGTTCGATGCATTTGCCGCGATCGCGTCGGCGAGGAAGTCCACGATGGCGCCGTTGCGCGCGATGATGTCCGGAATGAAGTGCCTGCCGTGCCCGTTCGTAGCGTTCACTGAGTTATCGAGGCACAGCGGTTCGCCGCAGCTGCCGAAGCTCAGCAGCTCCGCGATGCGACTGCGCACTCCGCCGTGCTGCGCGACCGCCGGAAGCGCAGTCATTAGGCAGAGTACGAGCCCAGCCATCAGCGATCGAACGCGCAATGACACCTCCTGAATGGTCAATTGACTAACGCCACGAGACGCCACTCGCCGCCGCGCCGCTCGAGGCGCGCGCGCAGGTCGACGGGCACTTCCGACGGCGTACCGCGCTGATTGACCGCGTTCGTTCCGCGGATCCGGGCCGTGGCGACGTTCCCGTCCACGACGATGTCGCTGATCGTCCAGCGCGGTGTCAGCGTCGCTCCGCCGCGCCAGAGCGCCTCGAACCCCTGCCGCTGCTCGTTAGGCATGCTCGGATAGAGCCGCCGCGCGGTGGCGAGGTCGCTGGCGCCCAGGGCGCGCGCGAAGGCGAGGATGAGCGCGCGCACTGCGGCCTGCTCGTCCACCGCCGGCGGCGCGACGCTGGACGGCCGCGGCGGAGTCGTGATCGGTACCGGGTTCACCTGGGTCCGGATCGCCGGCGAATCGGCAGCCGCGCTGTCCCTCTTGGTCGATGCCTGCAGGGCGGCCGAGTCCGGCGTAGCCGCGTTAGGCGGAGCCTGCACCACGGCCGCCTTGGCCGCCGCTGAATCCGAGCGCAGTTTCGCTGCCGACGCGGCAGGCTTCCGCTGTGACGCGTTAGGCAGCACGCCCGGATCGCGGCCCGTGTCGCGCGCGTTCGGCGCGGGGGCTGATGGCGGAGGGGCAACGACCTGGCTGCTGTCCCGCCGCGCGCCAGCGGCGGCCACCGTGTCTTTTGCTACGACGCCGCCAGTCTCCGTCGCGACCTGGCTGCCCGCCTGCCTCCCGCGAACGTCGAAGCTGGCAATCAAGTAGCCGGCGCCTAACAACACCGCGGCAGCGATGCCGAATAGCGCCGGCCGCCATCGCGGCTTCGCCGCGGGAATCGACTCCGAACTCTTGCGCCGTTGGTTGACGAGCGGGATCGGGCTGCGCGGCGTCTGGATCGATGAGACGATTCGGTGATTCTCCCCCGTGCGGACGAGCGAGATGAGGTGATCGCGTGTCGGATCATCCCGGTCGAGCGGCCTCGCCTCCATCGCGACGATGGCATCGGCGAGCGAGGGCCAGCGATCTGCCGGGTCCTTGCTGAGCATGCGCATGACAGCGTTGCGCAAAGAGGCGGGGCAGTCCGGCCTCAACGTCTCGAGCGGCGGCGGCGCATCGTGGAAGTGACTGTACAGGATGGACATCATCGACGTCCCCGTGAAAGGCGGACGTCCGGTGAGCATCTCGTATGCAACGACGCCGAGCGAGTACTGGTCCGACGCGCCGGTCACTTCGCCGCCGGCGCCCTGCTCGGGACTCATGTACGTGGGCGTACCGACCGCGACGCCCGTCATCGTTAGGCCTTCCATCTCGGGGACCTTGGCGATGCCGAAGTCGGTGACGACCGCCCAACCGTCGTCATCGATCAGAATGTTGCCCGGCTTGACGTCTCGATGCACCACGCCGTGACGGTGCGCATACGCGAGCGCGTCGCCGACCTGTGCGAGAATCGCCTGGACCATGCGAATCGGCAGCTCGTCCAGCTCGCGCATGATCGCGTCGAGCGGCGTCCCCTGAACCAACTTGATGACGCAGAACAGGAGGTCGTCGACCTCACGCACCGCGTAGATCGGGATGATGTTCGGGTGCGCCAGATTTGCTGCCGTGCGAGCTTCACGCTTGAAGCGTTCGACGAGACCGGCCCCGTGCACCATGGCCGGCGACATAACCTTGATCGCCACTTTGCGATCTAGGCTGATTTCGTGCGCGAGGTAGACCGTCGCCATGCCGCCACGGCCGAGCTCGCCATAAATGTCGTAGTGGCCCCGAGTTGCGTCGCGCAATCGTTCAAGCAGTTTATCCGTTTGCTCGGTCGAGCTTACCTTCGACGGATCGGTCGGATGCTTGGTGGGCAGCTCGGACATCGGCTGGGGGTAGAGCGGGTCGACAACATATCCCATTGACCTACGGCGTGTTAGCCCTTGGGAGAGAAGGCTCGATTCGCGCACGCCATTGGAGATACGTAGAATGACCGCCAGACCCGTCACCTATGCACTCGGGGAAGTACGAGTTCCCTGAGCTGCCATGGCAATCACTTTCTCGCTACAGCAGGCGCGGCGACTCGCCGTCGCAGCTCAAGGGTTCGGCCAGAGGCCAGCCAAGGCAACAATCGCGCACATCGACAAGCTCGCGGCGCGGATCCATGCCTTTCAGATCGATTCCGTGAACGTCCTGGCCCGCGCGCATTACGTCCCAGCGTTCGCGCGACTGGGGCCCTACCCGATGCAGGCGCTCGACGCGCTCGCCTACAAGAAGCGCGCGCTGTTCGAGTACTGGGGCCACGCCGCCTGCCTCATGCCGATAGCGCTGTATCCGCTCGTTAGGTATCGCATGCACAGCGACGAGACGCGCGAGTACATGCGCTCCGCACGCGGCAGCTATATGGCGAAGGTGTACGCCGAAGTCGCCGAGCGCGGCCCGATCTCCGCTGGCGAGCTGGCCGATCCGGGCAAGCGATCAAAGGGGTGGTGGAGCTGGTGGGGAACCGGAAACGGAAAGGCGACACTCGAGCATCTCTATGATGCGGGTCTGGTGGCCATCGCCGGACGTCGCGGCTTCGAGCGGCTGTACGACATCACCGAGCGAGTGATCCCGAAGTCCGCGCTCGATGCGCCAGCGCCAGCGCGCGAGGACGCGATGAAGGCGCTGATCTGTCTCGCGGCGAAGGCCTGCGGCGTCGGCACGTTAGGCGATATCACGAGCTACTTCTACACGGACGCATGGCATGACCGCTCACCGCGTGTTCCGCGCTGGGAACGCTTACAGGGTCACGACGGCAAACGCTCCAAGCCGATTGCCAAGCGTCTCGTGTCGGAGCTCGTCGAAGAGAAGCGCCTGCTTTCCGCTCGCGTCGACGGATGGAAAGAGCCAGCGTATCTCTACCCTAACGCGAAAGTGCCGACGACAGTCGACGCTCGTGCGCTCGTTACTCCATTCGACTCGCTCGTGTGGGAACGGCGCCGAATCGAACGGCTGTTCGGAATGAAGTACACAATCGAGCTGTACACACCGGCACCCAAGCGCGTCTACGGCTATTACGTTTTTCCCTTCCTGCTCGGCGATACACTGGTTGGTCGTTGCGATCTCAAGGCGGATCGCCATCGCAGCGTGCTGATGGTGCAGAGTGCTTTCCTGGAGCCGAAACACAGCGCGCCGCGCGTCGCTCCGCATCTGGCCGACGAGCTACGCTTGATGCAGCAATGGCTGGAGCTGGACCGCATCGACGTCGGCAAGCGCGGGGACCTCTCGGCGCCGCTGCGACGCACGCTCGGAAACACCTCACGCCGTTAGGTTGGCGACCGTGCAGCACTTGTCACATGTTACGCATCAGCCATCCGCTGTACCCGAGGTGCCGCATGCTCCGCGCCGTCGCACCTGTCGTTCTCCTCGTGACTTTCGCCGCATGCAAGGAAGCGTCGCGGCCCCTAAAGGACAACGCGATTGCTCACCGCTAACATCGTCGGCCAGTCCGACACGCACCTGTGCTCTCCCAGCGACGCTGAGCTCGTTGGCGCTCGCATGCATCGAAATGCCGTCGATCCGTACCTTCGGTTGCGAAGCGCAGCGCGAACCGCCGGCTTCGACATTTCCATTTTGAGCGGCTACCGCAGCTTCGAGGAACAGCTCTCGATCTGGAATCGCAAAGCGTCGGGCAAGCTCGCGGTCCTAGGGAGCGATGCGCGACCGCTCGACATCACGGCGCTCAGCGAAAAGGAGCTTGTCTTCGCGATCCTCCGCTGGTCAGCCCTCCCGGGGGCTTCTCGACATCACTGGGGCACCGACGTCGACATCTATGATATGGCGGCCAGGCCAGTGGGCTATGAAGTCGAGCTGATTCCTGCCGAAGTCGAGTCGGGCGGTATGTTCGCGCCGCTGCACGAGTGGCTTGACCAGCGAATCGCAGATAAAACAGCCAGTGGTTTCTTTCGGCCCTACGACGTCGACAGGAACGGGGTCGCGCCGGAACGTTGGCACCTGAGCTTTGCTCCCATCGCGGTGGAATGCGGAGCCGCGCTCACGCGTGATCTGCTGGCGCAGACAATCGAGCGCGCCGACATGCAGCTCAAGGCCGTCGTTCTGGAGAACTTCGAAGCGATCTACAAGCGCTTCGTGATCAACACGAATCAAGCGTTAGGTGATCCCACGAGCGGCTGAGTCGCGCCCTGTTCAGGTGCAGAGCCCGTCGCCTGGTTTACGCGCATGAACGCCTCGTAGACGCTGGCCCGCCACCAGTGACGATCCTTCATAATGATGCCAAGCGCCTGGTCGTGCGTCATCGCACCGCGGTAGCTGCGTGTCGTTGTGAGCGCGTCATAGACGTCCACGATGCAGATAATCTGCGCGTTGAGCGGGATCTGCTCTCCGCGCAAGCCATCGGGATAGCCTGTGCCGTCATCGCGTTCGTGATGCGATCTGATGATCGGGAAGATGTCCCACGGAAACTCGATCCCTTCTAGAAGCTCAACACCATCGATCGGATGTCGTTTGATCAGCTCGAACTCTTCCGCTGTGAGTTTCCCTGGTTTGTTGAGGATTTCGTGCGGAATCCGCACCTTGCCCAAGTCGTGCAGGTATGCGCCCAGACGCAGCGTCGTTAGGTCATGGGCATCCAGGCCAAGCTGTCTACCGACAGCGACGCCATACTCGGCGACACGCTCGCAGTGACCGTGCGTGTAGCTGTCGGCGGATTCGATCGACTGACCCCAGTCATGCACGATGGAGAGGTAGGTGCCTTCCAGCGCTTCCACTCGCGAGGCAATGTCGAACAGATCCGCACGCGCATCGAGCGCACCAAATAACCGGTACGCAGTATTGAGCATCCTGAGCGCGTCCTGATTGCGACCAAGGTCGCGAAAGAGCTGTGCCATCTCGCGTGTCGCTTCGGCTTCGGCGAGCGGTGCATTCGCTGCTTTCGCCAACTGCATCGCGCTTTGGAGCCGCGCCTCGGCGAGTGTCTTACGGTCGGCGAGCCGGTAAATGACGCCTAACACACGGTAAGCTTCGGACTTGTTCCTCACGACACCCAGTTTGTCGAAAATCCGCAAAGCTTCTTCGGCATTGCGCTGGGCGGCAACGTAGCGTTCGCGCGCAATCTGCGTCTCGGCTTGTGTCAGCAGGATCTGACCGCGCTGTTGCAAGTCTCCCAAGCGCGTGGCGATTTCAAGTCCCAGGACATAGCAGCGTTCGGCGTCCTCCCAGCGCTTTTGTTGCGCGTGAACGTAGCCGATGCCGTTGTATGCCATGGCGCAACCGCGCTCGTCCTGCGCCGAGCGAAATGCGGTCAGCGCGTTTTCATAGTGCACCTGAGCGGTCGCGAGCTCGCCTTTGATGTTGGCGATGATGCCGAGGTTTTGTTCGATGCGGCCAACCAGCTGTACGTCACCAATTCCTGATCGTAGCGCCTCGCGGAAACCCGAACGGGCGGCGTCGAGATGGCCTTCGGTCAGATCGAAGACCGCGAGGGTGTTGAGCGCTTGCGCTTCGAGTGAGTTCAACGCCTGCAGTCCGAGCGAACGGTCCTTCAGTTCTTGAGCCACGTCTCTGCTGCGACTCACGAGTGCTCGTGCTTTGGCAGCATCTCCCAAGCGATGTCGCGTAATCCCCAGGGCCCGCAGCGCTTCTGCGAGTGTCGCACCCGCACCTCCTCGCTCTGCTTCGCCGATGGCGCGCTCGTACGCGTCGGCCGCTTCGTCCAGCCGGCCTTCCTGATCGTACTGTCGTCCCTCATCCAAAAAGGCACGCGCCCGGCTGTCCCCTGAGAGAGGACTGCCGGGCGCGGAACTGGAGGAGGCGATCACGCCATAGAGATTGCTTAGTAGGCCACGATGTAACTCGAGAAGTGGCCAATAGATGCTCGGACTTCTTTGAGGGTCTTGTCGTCTTTGGACGGGGGAAACTCGTGGACTGTCTTCCCGTTATCGTCGACGTACACGATCCGGTACGTGTACGATTCCGGGCGCATGCAGTGCGCGTAGCTCAGCGTGAGCTGCGACGGAGTCTTGAACGTGAGGCCGTGCGGCTCGAAGCGAACCTGGACCAGCGCTCCCATCGGGGCTTCGGCGATGATCAACCGTTCGCGCGTCAGCGCGCCCTTGGGGATCACGAGCTTATGTGGGCCGACCTTTAACTCACCGCCGTTCGGTCCTATGACTTCGGCGTCGCCTGCGTACTCCTGTGGCTCGCAACGCAGGAGCTCAACTTTCGCATTCTTGTTCTCCTTCTTGTACTCGGCCCACTCTTTCTTATAGCGATCCCACTCTTTTTTCAGAGAGTCGAAGGGTGCCTTGTTTTTGTCCTTCGTGGCTTTCTGCTCTTTCTTGATGCTGTCGCGAGCGGCTTTGAGGCGCTCATGCTCCGCCTTGAGCGACTCCTGCGTCCACCCGTCCTGCGCTCCCGTGTTATCCACGGAAACGGCTGCGATCGCGGGGCCTGTCGCAATGTCTGGCGCGGGCGAGGTCGGGGCATCAAGCGCACAAGCACTCGCGCCTAACAGGGCAGCGATGGACAGGCATTGGAGAAGGAACGCACGGGGTTTCATCAGGCTACTCCGTTTGGGGGCGGCGGTTAGTCATCCGGGTACTCAGCGCTAGCGCAACCGCCGTTCCAAAAACCGACTAACAGTCGCAGGGGCAAGCAAAAGGTGGCTGTTGGCTAAGGTGTTTGCGTGCTTTGCGTTACACGCTATCCGAGGTCGCAGCACGTTGTGCCTGGGCGTCACATTGTGATCCCTGCACGTGATGCTTCCATCGGGATCGCCGCGGAGACTGTCACGCCCTTACTCGTTAGGGTCACGCTGCGTGCCTACCGTGTGATTAATGTCACCTAACGTGGGTACCATGGGGTGTGGAGACGCAACAGCAATTGGAGCACGGCGCTTACAGCGCGTCACATTGCTGAAGGCCACGGATTGACGTACTCGCGGCGCCATCGTGCGGACGTTCGACTCACTGCGAGAGATGCAGCCGTGGCCATGCTTTCAGTGGTAATGCGACGGAAGCCGCCATTTAGCTCGACATCTTATAGATGTGGAGCCTAGTCAGGGCGCGCCGTGGTCCGGAGACGTGGGTTGGCCGCGACGATCGGACGGCTCATCCATCTAATGCGTTTCCTAACGAGAGTGGGCCAACCCAGTCTCCGAGCGCTTCGTGTTCAGCGGCATTGCCTAACGAGTCGGTCGAGAATCTGATCGTTCGAGGAGGTCAGCGCCAAAAGTATCGTGTGACCTCCGGCACCCTTTCTTGGGCGCCGCGCTTCACGCCAACAGCCGAGCTCGTAACGACGCACAGCGTCGGTGACGACGTGCGCTGCAATCCGTCCTTGAGCTAGCGCTCCAGCGCAGTGCCGGACCACCCGCCGATCACCACCGTTCCCAGAGTTTCTCAGATGATTTCGCTCCCCGGCTTCAAGAAAAGCATGGCTCGCAAGCCCAACGGTCAGGAACCCAAGGACGAAGGGCCGAAATACGACGCGGGGGCGCTGGAAGCGCTGGTCCAGCGTGCCGAGCAGGCCGCCGCCGCGCTCCAGGTCCTCGAAACAGGGGGCCATGTCGAAAAGTTCGTCGCGATGCAGAAGCGGATCGCCGAACTCGAGGAGCAACTTGCCGCGACCGAGGGGGCAGCCGCGGAGCTAGCCGAAATCCGTTCGCGATCCACCGAGCTGAGCGCCAGTCAGGAGCGTGCCGGATCGGAGATCGCGACGATGAGTGCCGAGGCGGGACGCGTGACCGCCTCGATCGACGGGCTTAACGCCAAAATCGACGCCGTCCTCCAGCTCAAAGAGCAACTGGACCACGTCGACGACCTGAACGCGCAGTTCGTGGCGATGAACAAGGAGACCGGTACCGTCAGGTCGCAGATCCGCGACCTGACCGAAAACATCTCGCGTCTGCGCAGCGTGCACGACGACGTGCTTCGCGCGCACAAACACGCCACGATCCGGCTCGATGGACTGGACGAGCGTAACCAGGCTGCCACGAACAAGATGGACGCCGTCGAACGCCGCGCGAAGTCAGCCGACGAAGCGCTCGAAGCTCTCATGCGGATCGCCAGCGGCATTCCGGACGCGCAGCATCATTTGTCGGTGCTCAAGGCGACGGCCGACCAGGTCTCACAAAAGACGGCGGCGCTGGAATCCCAGCGAGAAATGGTGGAGCGCGCACTTGGTCAGGCTTCGCAGGTCGCGGCGCTCAATGCCCAACTCGCACAGGCGTTCCGCGGGCAGGAAGACCAGACACGTGCTCTCGCGGCACTCGAGGCCAAGATCGCAGAGGTTCAGGCTCTGCACGCGACCGTCCTTTCGCGCAGCGCGGAGATCTCAACGCAGCAGCAGACCCTTGATGCGGCCGAGCGAGACGCGTCGCGCGAGCTGGGGAACCTGCGTCAGGAGATCCGCGCCAGCACTGAACGCTTCGAGCTGGAGAATCGCAGCCTCGAGGCAACGAGCGAACGCATCGCCGAATTGCGCGGCATGGTGACCGAATCCGAAACGCGTATCGCGGCGCTCGAGTCGACGGTTCAAGCTGTAACCGAAACCGAGGCGCGATCGCGCTCGCTCGCTGGCCAGGTAGTGCACCTGACCGACGATATCAATCGCATCTCCAGCCAGGCCGAGCGACTGCGCGCGGTGCGCGATGACGTGGGGTCGCTCGACGAGAAGTTGCGCGATCTGAGCGACCGCTCCCAGCGCGTCGAGAGTATGCGCCCCATGTTGGAGCAAGTGAGCCGCGACCTGGCGACCCTGAACGGCGCCAAAGAAATGGTGAACGATGGACTGGAACAGGTGCGCACGGCGGCGTCCGAGATGACGCGACTGCGCGAGGTGCATGCGGAGACGACTGCTTGGCTGAACGAGGCCGACGAGCGCATGCGATCGTTGCGTGAGCGCGTCGAGAGTCTGGATCGCACCCGCCCGACGGTGGATGCACTTGGCCGCGATGTCGATCGCGTGCATGCATCGATCGCGCTGATCGATAAGCGTGGCGCGTCAATGGACAACCTGCACACGAGACTCGCCTCGATGGAGGCGACTGTTGCGCAACTCGATGAGCGCAGCGCGAACGTCAAGTCACGTATGGACGCGGCTGAGGCGCGCTTCGTGGAGCTGGCGAGCCAGGCGAAGGACGCTGAACGCGT
>DATBKN010000468.1:0-4132 GCA_036555845.1 Gemmatimonadaceae bacterium
CTGCCGACGGACTGGCTGCGACGCATGCGCGTCGCCGCCACCACGCTGACACTGACGGCACGCAATGTCGCAACGATAACGAACTTCAACAGCTGGGATCCGGAGAACAACACATCGGGGACAGACGGTCCGAACTACAACTTCGTGCAACTCGCGCAGCCGCGCGTCTACACGATGCGCCTCACCTTCGGATTCTGACGATGACCACCCGGCCCAAATCGTCGCTTCTGGCCACTCTCCTCGTCGCCGCCTCGCTCAGCGCATGCAGCACCGAGCGGCTGCTCGAAGCCGATCAACCGGACTACATCGAGCCCGGGACTCTCAACAACCTGCAGGGGGCGACGGCGCTCTATGCCGGCGCGTTAGGCGATTTTGCCGTGGCGCACGACGGTGGCAACGGAGGCGGCGCCGGGATGGGCCTCGTTATCGCGACCGGCTTCATGAGCGACGAGTTTCGATTTGGCGGTACGACGCCGGAGGTTCGCGAAATGGATCTCCGCGCTGTGCGCGAAACCAACACAGCGTGGGCCCAGACGTATCTCGATCAACACCGCGCGCGTGAGGCCGCCGAGCGGGCCGCGCTCGCGTTGATGGAGGTCGCACCCGAAAAGGACCCGCGCATCGGCGAGATGTACGCCGTCGCGGCCGCTGAAATCATTCTGCTCGGTGAAGCGTACTGCTCGGGAGCCCCGTTAGGCACCACGATCCCGTCGCTCAGCTACGGCGAACCGCAGTCGACACAGCAGCTGATGCAGATGGCGATGGCCAAGCTCGCCGTCGCGGCGCAACACGTGGACCCCGACGCTGCGCGCATCGCCAATCTCATCGCCGTCCTGCGCGGACGTGCCTTGCTCAACCTGGCGCGCTATGCGGAGGCGGCGGCAGCCGTGAGCGCAGTACCGACATCGTTCTCATACGGCACGCTCCACAGCACCAGGACGGAGCGACAAAAGCTCCTCGCGCACAGCTACATGTACTACCTGGACTCGTGGCTCGTGGCCGATCGTGAAGGAGGAAACGGGCTCAACTTCGCCACGGCCAACGACCCCCGCGTTCCGATCGACGGTCAGGGAACGCCCTCGCGCGTCGATCAGCGGACGCCGCGCTATTACTTCCGCAAGTACAACACATCCGATGCCTCTGTGACAGTCGCTAGCGGTGTGGAAGCGCGGCTCATCGAGGCCGAGGCGGCGCTGCAGTCGGGGAATACAGCGCTCTGGCTGAGCAAGTTGAACGACGCGCGCGCGCCGTACGGCATGGCACCTGTTGTCGATCCAGACGGCGCGTCAGCCCGCGTCGATCTCACCTTCCGCGAACGAGCGTTTGCGCTATTCGCCACGGCGCATCGCGCCGGAGACCTGCGCAGGATGATTCGGCAATACGGCCGCTCGCCGGAGAGCGTCTTCCCGACCGGCGCATATCACAAGGACAACATGATGCGCGGGACCGATGTGAACATTTCGATTCCGAGCTCCGAGCGCAGCAATCCGAAATTCCATGGGTGCCTGGGGAGAGGGGCTTAGGGGATAGGGATAGGGATAGGCATAGGGATAGGGATAGGGATAGGCATCGGGATAGGCATAGGGATAGGGATAGGGATAGGGATAGGGATAAACGACGGCAGCCGTTCTGCTGTCTGACCGACATGCGAAACCCTTACATGGTCGGCGCGCTGTGTGTCCTCACACCAGCGATCATCGCCGCGCAAAGCACGGCGGCCATCGACTCGCTCATCACCCGCGAGATGCGCGAGCGGCGGATTCCGGGTGTCTCGTACGCCGTCGTCAATGACGGCAAGATCGTTCTCAAGAAGGCGTACGGTTTCGGCAACCTCGAGACCGAGATGCCGCTCACAGTGAACAGCGTGTTCGAGCTGGCATCGGTAACGAAGCAGTTTACGGCGGCGGGGATCATGCTGCTCGTCGAAGACGGCAAGGTGAAGCTCGACGATCCGATCAACAACTATTTCGATCCGCCGATCGCGCTGTGGCAGGGAATCACCGTTAGGCAGCTGCTGACGCACACCGCGGGACTGCAGAGCGGCGGCGTCGTGAACTATCAGGGATCGCCGCTCCTGTACATCTCGACGAAGCAGGCGTACGAGATGATCTCCACGCGGCCGCTGTTCATGCAGCCCGGCACGCACGGCTTCTACGCCGACGCCGGCTACTTCTTGTTAGGCATGATCATCGAGAAGGCGTCGGGCATGCCGTACCGCGCGTTTCTGCAGCGTCGCATCTTCGATCCGCTCCAGATGACGCAGTCGAGCGTGCTGGACAAGCGGCGCGTGTTGAAGGGCCGTGTGGCGACGTACGAATTCGTGAGTGCGAACGCACCGCCGGGCGCGCCGCGGCCGAACGTCAGCGACGACACGCTCGTGAATTGGCGGCGAGATTGGCAGTACGAGCTGCCTTCGTTCTTCGGGATCTTCTCGACGCTGGATGATCTGGCGAAATGGTCCACGTCGCTGCACCGCCATTCGCTCCTCAAGCAAGAGAGCCTCGACCAGATGTGGACGCCGGCGAAGCTCACGAACGGCGGACACGCGATGGTGATTGGCGACCTCTACGGATTCGGCTTCTTGCTGAGTGACGTGCGCGGTCATCGCTACGCCGGACACGGCGGTGCATCGGGAACGTTCATTCTGCATTTCCTCGACGCGCCGATTTCAATCATTGTGCTGACCAACCTCTCCTCTACTGCGGGTCGGCATGCGCCGCTGCTCGCTCGCGCGATCGCTGGGCTCTACAGCACGGAATACCAGTCGGTCAATCGATTGGGTGTGAGCCGCGACGACGAAGCTGAACTGACCAACTCGGTGAAGGCACTTCTTCCCGAATTCGCCGCTGGCCGAACCACCGATTTCATGACCGAGGCGCATAAGGCCTACTTCAATGACATGCCCGCCGGCTTTCGGAACCGTCTCAACGAACCACTCGGCAAGGTCACTGGTCTGGCTCGCATCACTTGCGACAACGTGGAGGGTCGTGGGATCCGTTTCACAGACCCTGTCGCCCGGATCTGCTACTTCAGAGGCGTTGGCGGGCCTCGGCCGGTCTATGTCAGCGTCTACCTCACCAAGGACGGGAAGGCAGCGCAGCTGACGTTCGAGGGATAGGGATAGGGGTAGGGATAGGGGTAGGAATAGGGATAGGAATAGGGGTAGGGATAGAAGAGCGGCACCCTACCCCTATCCCTACCCCTATCCCTCTGCCCTACCCCTATCCCTCCGCCGGTGACCTACGAAGCGGCACCGTTACGCTGTAGCTCACACATTCTGACCGACTCGCCTAACAGCGTCACATAGGCGTACGCCGTAGCTCTGGGGCCCCGATTGATGTGTATTTTGGAATATGACAACGGCCCCCGCCTCCGACGCCACCGCGACGAGCCCCGCCCCGAGCTCGTTGCCCCGGTCCACGACGCTCGTTTCCCTGCGCGAATTTCGCGAGGCAGCGTCGACGATCCGCGATGTCACGGTCCGCACGCCGCTATTGCCCAGCGACGCGCTTTCGCAGCAGTGCGGGGTGCGCGTCTGGCTCAAACCGGAGTGCCTCCAACGCGGCGGCGCGTTCAAGCTGCGCGGCGCATACAACTACATCGCGACGCTTCCCGGCTCGAAGCGCGAGCGCGGTGTCATCGCCCCCTCGTCAGGCAATCATGCGCAGGCTGTGGCGCTGTCGGCCAAGCTCTTTGGCGTGCCGGCGACAGTCGTTATGCCCGTCACCGTAACGCCCGCAAAGCGCGCCGGCGCCGAGCGGTTAGGCGCGAAGGTGGAGCTGGCGGGGACGACGACGCAGCACCGTTACGAGCGGGCGTTGGAGCTGGCCGCACGCGATGGGTTGACGCTCGTCCCACCATACGACGACGCGACGATCATCGCGGGGCAGGGGACGGTCGGTCTCGAGATCGCCGATGACATCAGTGCGTTAGGCACGGTGCTGGTACCGGTCGGCGGAGGCGGGTTGAGCGCCGGCGTTTGCGCGGCCATCAAGCTGCTGCGTCCCAAGGCGCGCGTGATCGGCGTCGAGCCCGAAGGCGCACCCAAGCTGGCGCGCGCGCTTCTTGCCAAGGAGCCTGTGACGCTGGACGGGACGAGCAGCATCGCCGACGGGCTGCTCGCCGTTCGCAT
>DATBKN010000469.1:0-4791 GCA_036555845.1 Gemmatimonadaceae bacterium
GCTGCAACTTCTGGCAACGTCATTTCGATCGTGACTTTGACGTCGGCGCCGCTGCGCGGGCCGCCTGACGAACGCCGCCCGCCACCGCCGAACAGATCGCCCAATCCTCCGGCGAAGCCGCCGAAGTCGCGCATGAAGATGTTGAGCGCTTCGCTGAGGTCGACATGGTGGAAACCACCCGGCATGCCGGCGCTACGAAGTCCCTCCTCGCCGTAGCGATCGTAGGCCGCGCGCTTCTGCGGATCGCGCAACACGTCGTACGCCTCGGTGATCGCCTTGAATTGTTCCTCGGATTCGTGCGAGCCACCGTTGCGATCAGGGTGGCATTTCACCGCAAGCTTGCGGTATGCCTTCTTGATGTCGTCGTCTGACGCGTCGCGCGCGACGCCCAGCGTTTTGTAGAAATCAGCCATGGAGATTATTGCAGAACTTCGGAGACCAGTTGCGAGGCGTGCCTAACGAGTGCGATGACTTTCTCGTACGGCATGCGCGTCGGACCGATGACGCCGATCACACCCGACAGCGGTCCGGCGTGATACGAAGCCGTCACGAGCGTCAAATGCTCCATCCTCGGATCGGTGTGTTCGTTTCCTATAGTAATCGAGATGCCTGAACTTTCACTGCGTCGACGCAGCATGTCGGCCAGCTGTTCCTGCCGATCTGTCAGGGCGATCAGCCGGCGCATGTTGTCGCCGCTGGCAAATTCAGGCTGTTCGGCGAGCACAGACGTCTGTCCCAGGACAACCCCCTCGTCGTCCGGGACGAGCGGCACATCGAAGAGAACGTCTCCTTCTTGTACGAAGACGTTGAGCAGCTCGTGCGCCTCGCGCGATGGCGCGGAATCGCGCACCCGCGACGCCAGCGTGGCGCGGATTTCGTTGAGGGAGAGGCCGGCGAGGCGTTCGTTGAGCACGTGTGCGACTTCCGACACGGCGCTGTCCGCGATTTGACCGCCCACTTCGACGAAAATCGTCCGCACGCCGCCCGCCTGTAGCGTAAGGACCAGCAGGAGGCGTTCGTGCGATAGTCGCGTCAGCTCGAGGCGCTGTAAGATCGCGTGATCCAGCCGCGGACCTAACGCGACGCCGAGCTCCTGCGATACGACGGACAAGCTCTGCGCTGCGCGCCGCAGAATCGTCGCGATCGTCGACGAGGGCCCCACGCCGCTCAGCTCGTCGGTCAATCGGCCCGTCTCAGCTGCCGTCGCGCTTGCGCGCCGTGTCAGTGAATCGACGTAAATGCGGTATGCCAGGTCCGTCGGGACGCGGCCCGCCGATGTGTGCGGATGATAGAGGAAGCCCTTCTCCTCCAGATCGCTCATCGTATTGCGGATCGTGGCCGGAGAGACGCCAAGCCCGAATCGCCGCGCAATATTGCGCGACCCCGCGGGCTCGGCCGTTTCCACATAACTCTGGATCACGGCTTCGAGCACGGCGCGTTCGCGATCCGAGAGCTCCGGACGTGGCATAAGTGCAAACCTAGCAATGGTTTGAGTAAGCGGTCAAGGCTGCCACGAGTGCGTCGAGGCGAAGCCAACCCTGGGGCGTAAGGCGCACGCGCGTGCGGTCGGCCTGAGCCCACCCGTGTTCACGCCACTTTTCGACGATCTCTGGCGGAACCTGGTCAACCGCCAGCCCAATGGCTGAGCGCAAGCCGAGGTAGACATCCTCCAGGTACCGCTGATCACTAGTTAATACCTCGTTTCCTGCCACAGGATCGTTACCGGCTGCCGCTTGGGCGGCCCACGCCTGGTATTCGCGCGTATTCCAGCGCCGCTCGCGTCCGTCGAATGAGTGCGCCGACGGCCCGACACCGATGTACGGTGTCTCGGTCCAATAGGCAGAGTTGTGCCGGCTCGCGTGCCCGGGCCTTCCATAATTCGACACTTCGTAGTGCTGCAGGCCAACGTCGGTGAGTCGCTCGTGTACCAGCAGGAACTCGCTCTCGTAGCGCTCCTCTGGTGTGTCGGATACAGCGCCGCGCGCCACCCATTTTGAGAGCGCCGTATGCGGCTCCACCGTTAGGCCGTACGCGGAGACATGCGGCGGAGCGAGCGCGAGCGCTTGATCCAGATCGCTTACCCAGTCGCGCTGCAGGTGCTCCGGGAGCGCGAAGATGAGGTCCAGGGACCACGACGCAAAGCCAGCCTTCGCGATGATGCCGGCGGCGCGCCGCGCGGTCTCCGCGTCGTGCACCCGATGCATCCACGCCAGGACGCGCGGCTCGAAGGACTGGATACCTAACGATACTCTCGTTACGCCGGCTGCGAGCCACGTGTGAACGGCGTTGTGAGTGATATCCTCCGGGTTCGCTTCGATCGTTACTTCAGCGTTCGGTGCGTCCTCTACGTGTCGACGCAGGAGCGTCAGCAAGTCAGCCACGCCTTGGGGGCCCAGCAGTGAAGGAGTCCCTCCACCCAGGTAAATCGTGTCGACTTTCTCTCCGCCCTGAGGAATGCGCAGCGAGAGCTCAGCGCTCAATGCCTCGAGGTACTGCCGCACCGGGAGGTCGCGACGCACAGCGATGGCGAAGTCGCAGTACGAACAGCGCCGCGCGCAGAACGGCACGTGCACGTACAGGTGGCGAGCGGCGTGGGACACACCGTGCAAGCTACTTGGCGAAGATCACTCCGGCATGATCGATCTCGACCCACCCCGCGATCTCCAGCGCGGCTAGCGCTGGCCCGGCGCGCCGCGCCTCGAGCCCGCCCGCGCGCGCGAGCGCGTCGGCTGACAAAGGGCCGCTGGCCGACAGCGCGCGCCACAACAATTGCGCGTCTTCGGTCAGCTCGGCGGCATTCGGACGCGTGACAATGTTGGCGTTCGCTGCGACTCCACCTAACGCGAGCGCATCACTGATGTTCAGAACAGGTATCGCCCCATCTTTCAGTAGTCGATTGCTTCCCTCGCTCGCCGGCGAGTCGATGTTGCCGGGCACCATCCCGACGTCGCGCCCGATGTCGTTCGCCACATTGGCCGTGATCAGCGCGCCGCTCTTAGCCGGGGCTTCAGTGACGATCACTGCTCGCGCCAGCGCCGCGATCAAACGGTTCCGCCGCGGAAAGGAGCCGGGAAAGGCATGCATTCCGCACGGCAGTTCCGAGAGGACAAGCCCGTGCTGCGCGATGCGCGCGTGCAAGGCCCGGTGCTTCGCGGGATAGGGAACGTCGACTCCAGTCCCGAGCACGGCGATCGTCACCCCATTGACGTCGAGTGCGGCCTCGTGCGCGGCGGCGTCGACCCCGCGAGCCATGCCGCTCACGACGGCGACCCCGGCGCTCGCAAGCGCCGCCGCGATGTTGCGCGTCGTGCGCAGACCGTACGCTGTGGCACTGCGAGTGCCGACGATTGCAACTGCCGTACGCTCGAGCAGCCCGGTGTTACCTAACGTGAACACATGCGGCGGTGGGTCACGCAATGTGCGCAGCATCGCGGGATACTGCTCCTCGTGCGCGGCGATCATCCGTGCGCCGCAGTTTGCCGCTGCGGTCTGGAGCTCCTCGCTAGAGAGCCGCGTCCGCACGACTCGCCTGCTGCGCTTCTGAGCGCAGCTGCAGCAGCTTGCTCCACCACGCCGCGAGCAGCGCATCGACGCCGCTGCGCGCCGCGGCGCTGATCGCAAAGACGCCAAACGCGCCGGGCGCATCGATCTCGGGCGCCGGGTCGCCGCCTAACAAATCCATCTTGGTGAAGACGACGCAGTGCGGCTTCTCGGAAAGCTCCTGGGAATAGCTCGCGACCTCGTGTCTCAGGCGGCGGTATTCCTCCTGCCAATCCATTGAGTCCACCGGAATGAGAAACGCGAGCAGACGCGTGCGCTCGATGTGCCGCAAGAATCGCAAACCAAGGCCCTTTCCTTCGTGCGCCCCTTCAATAATGCCCGGGATGTCGGCGACCACGAATGTGCGATGACCAGACAACTGCACGACACCGAGATTGGGAACGAGTGTCGTGAAGGGATAGTCGGCGATCTTGGGTCGCGCCGCGGAGATCACGGAGAGGAGCGTCGACTTCCCCGCGTTAGGCTCGCCCACGAGACCGACGTCGGCGATGAGCTTGAGCTCCAGCTCCAGCGTGCGCTTCTCTCCTTCCTCGCCGGGCTGCCACTCTCGCGGCGATTGGTGAGTCGCCGTGACGAAGAAGGCATTGCCACGACCGCCGCGGCCGCCGCGCGCGACGACGATCTCGGCGCCGGCCTCGAGAATCTCGCCTAACCACTGTGACGTGTCTGCATCGCGGATGATTGTGCCAACTGGCACCGGGAGTACGATGTCACCTCCCGACTTCCCCGTCTTGTTGGCGCCCTTGCCATGCTGGCCGCGCTCGGCGACCCACTGATCCTTGTACGTGTAGTCGAGCAACGTCGCGAGGTTGGTGTCGCCGCGCACGATGATGTCGCCCCCGCGACCGCCGTCGCCGCCGTCCGGACCACCCATGGGGACGTACGTCTCACGACGGAACGACGAGGCGCCGCTCCCTCCGGTGCCCGCTTCCACCCTAACGACGACTCGATCTAAAAACATAGGGGATAGGGGATAGGGGATAGGCCTAACGACTAATGTGTAGCATTCGGCTACCGCCCTGTCGCTACGACTTGGAGCCGCTGCCACAGAGCCTTCGCCGCTCGAAACTCACTTTCGCTCATGAGCTCAGCGACCGCATCCAGTGTGGCCTCAATTTGAGCCGCGCTGGCGCCAACGTTGCGCGCCCCAAGAAGGTGCGAGCGCAGCTGACGCTCCTGCGCCGACACAGCGCACGCCGCAACGATGCACAACTCGCGCACGAGCAGATC
>DATBKN010000470.1:0-1551 GCA_036555845.1 Gemmatimonadaceae bacterium
GTCGGTCACGGCGACGACCACGAGTTGGAAGTCATTGGCTGGGCCAGCTGTTGGGATGGCACCGACACAGACGACCACCGGGCCGTCGTGGACATTCTCGTTAGGCATGGCGCGCGGCATCATATCTTCTCCGCCATCGCCATGAATCTCGGCGCAGAAGTGCGCCGCATCGTCGCCGCCAATCCCTCGGCGCTGAACACGCGCATGAGTCGCAACGAAGCCAACCAGCTGCCGCTGCACTTCTCGGTCCGGATGAATCGACCGGAGATGACTGCACTGCTCATAGAACTGGGCGCCGATCCACTTGCTGTCGATGGCATGGGCCAACCAGTCGCCGCGTATGCATCCACTCCCGACAGCGACCGCGCTGTCATGCAGGCGATCCGCGCGATGACTGCGGCGGAGCTGCTCAGCGCCGACCGTGGACAGCGTCAGTCGCGGAGCGCACCGATGGACCTCGTCGCGGCGCTCGCGCTGCACGACTATGACAGCGCCACTCGCCTCGTGCGCGACAATCCGGAGCTGCTCAGGAGCGGCGGCGCGCTGCACATCATGGCGCGGCGGAACGACATGATCGCCGTGAAGTGGTTAATGGAGCGCGGTACGGACCCTAACGCGAGATGGGGCTTTGGCGATTCCGAGATGACTGCGATGCACCTCGCGGCGTGGGAAGGTCACGCCGACATGGTGCGACTGCTGCTGAATTCTGGCGCTGACCCGAAGATCCACGACAAGGAGCACGACAGCGATGTGTTAGGCTGGGCCCAGTTTGCCGGGAAGCTCGAGGTCGTTGAGATACTCAGGGCCAGCGCCTAACGCGCGAAGCGCAAGCCAGGAATCACGGTCAGCCGCTGATCGGTATGCACGTAGTGTCACGTGCGACGTTGCTGAGGACGAACGTGGTCTTGCCTGTTTCAGGGCTGAACACCTTGACCGCGCGCACCTGGAGATGCACGACCATCTTGATATGGTTGGTGCCGCATGCCCCGGTACTGTTCCCGGTGTAAACGGGAACGCTGCTCGGATAGGTGGTCCAGTTGACGTCATGAAAATCGGCGAACTTGCTCGCGCGGAAGTGCGTCGGCTGCTTTCCCAGAACCTTGTGGTCCATTGTGAGCGGCGTCCCCGGATTCGCGTAGAACGCTCCGTTTGCGAGCGCGAAGGCCGACACGATCACCGTATCGAGCGTGGGGGACGGCAGCAGCCGTGGAGTATTCGGACGCACCGCCTGTGCAGCGAGCGGCGCGGTGGCGACAAAAGAGAGTGTGGCGATGATGACACGGGCGCGCATCGGAGTTCTCCTGATGGAAGCGTTAGGCGCCCGTCGCGATATGCGAGCGCTTCTCTAGTGACGCAGGCAGGCCTCGACTATTCTCACTTGTGCTACGGCGTGTTTCGCGTGCTTGCTCGGCCCCATACGGGGGCGTAAGTTGCGCTCGCACATGGCGTTGATCCCCGATCCGTTCAAGCCGCGGCGCCTTTTCATGGGTGCCGCCAAGCGCTATCTCGTCGACGCGTTCGATCGCGACAAGGACGAAAAGTCCGAGGCCG
>DATBKN010000471.1:0-4271 GCA_036555845.1 Gemmatimonadaceae bacterium
GCGCGCCGCGAACCTAAGAGTAGGGTTGCTACTACATTTCGGCCCCCAGCCGCGTTTCTATCGCTTTCTAAGTCCCGTAAAGCCATCTCTGCAGAATCCGCCAAGTCCGCCAAATCCGAACAGCAGTTGCCCTTGATCTTACGATTCGATCGGTCGCGGAGCCCAGCTCATCGCGTAAGGAGCCCGGCGTCGATCACAAACGCAGCGCCCGTCACATAACGCGCGCGGTCCGACGCGAGATACAGCACCGCATTCGCGACGTCCTCCGGTTCGATCCACGGCACGGGAAGTAAATTGCCCGCGGATCGCTCCGCGACTTCGCGCGGCGTTAGGCCTTCGAGCTGCGCGAGCCCGTCGTTCATCGGCGTATTCACGCCCGTCGGATGAATCGAATTCACACGGATGTTGTAGGGCGCCAGCTCGATCGCCCAGGACTTCGTCAACCCCGTGAGCCCCCACTTCGACGCGGCGTAGTGACTCAACCGATTCATTCCGCGAAAGCTCGCGATCGATGCATTGTTGATGATCACCCCAGAGCGCTGCTGCATCATGACTGGAATGATGCGACGCGCCACGAGCCAACTTCCCTTCAGATTGATGTCGATCATGCTGTCCCATTCCTCTTCCGTAAGCTCGTGGGCCAGTCCGTAGGCGCAGATCCCCGCGTTGTTGAACAAAACATCGATGCGGCCGAACTGCTGAACGGTGGCGGGCACAGCGGCGCTGATCGCCACGTCGTCGCGCACGTCACCGGAAAACGTGAGGCACTCGGAGCCAAGCTCGCGACAGGCGCGCGCGAGGGTCGCCAGCTCGTTAGGTGTCCCCAGCTGATAGCCGGGATAGCTCAGCGGCTTGGCGACATCGAAGGCAGCGATGCGCGCGCCCTCGCGCGCCAATGCGAGCGCCGTAGCGCGTCCCTGTCCGTGCGCCGCGCCTGTGATGAACGCGACCTTGCCCTCGAACTCAGCCACTAGTCGGCGCTCGCCCGCGCGCCGGCCTGACGACGATACGGCTCGAGATAACCGTCCAGATCGACGCGCAGCGCATCGTTGAAGATGTTCGTCGCCAGCATAATGCTGCCGAATGCGGTCAAGGCGACGAGCTCGGCGGGGGAGAACTCCTTCGTTAGGCGCGCGTACAGCGCATCGTCGATGCCCTTGGCGTCCCTGGCCAGCTGGCGCCCGAAATCGACGAGCAGCTGCTCGCGATCGTCCAGCGCAAGCTCCTCGGGATCCTCACCAGCATCGATCAATATGCGACGAAAGAACGTGGAGCAAATGAGGCAATCCGTCTGCGCCGAAATCGCGAGCGAGAAGATCGTCGCGCCGCGATCACCGAGAAACGGACGCACGGTGTCGCGCAGGGTGTACCACTCCATCAGCGCATGGAATGAAGGGAGCGAGTGCAACAATGTGCGCTTCATGTTTGTCATGCGGCCGTGATGCTTTTCATGCTCCTCGTACGCCGCGCGCGCGGCAGCCGGCGCGGTCTCATAGTCGAGCGGCTTGATACGGGCCATCTGCATCCTCGAAGAATCGGCCAACCAGCGATACCCCGCGTTCCGTGGTCGCCAAGGATGAGTATACTTCAAGCGCGAACGTACCGCTTTCAATCCTGCTCCTCAACGAACTCGCCATGGCAAAGATCGCACTCACGGCGCTGTGCGCAGCCCTCGCGCTCGGCGCGCCAGCCTCGCGAAGCAACCGTCTCGTTGCACCAGACGCTCGAAGCACGTCCGAGCAGATCGCAATCAATGACAACCGCGCCGCCGGTGGCACGCTTCAGAATGGGACCCTAACGATTCGTCTCGAGGCGCGCGTGGGCGAATGGCACCCCGACGGTGACACTGATCCGGGTGTCGATGTGGAAGCGTTTGGCGAGGAAGGGAAGGCGCTGCAGATCCCTGGTCCGATCATCCGAGTCACGGAAGGCACCGAGATTCGTGTCTTTGTGCGCAACGCGATCGGCACCGACACGCTCACGGTACACGGCCTGTATTCACGAGGCCCGGCGCGCGGCTCGACGTCGGACACGATTCAGGTGAGGCCCAATGAAGTGCGCGAAGTCCGCTTCGTCGCCGACGCTCCTGGCACGTATTACTACTGGGGTGCGCCTAACGCGAATCGTCAGCTCAATCTGCGTCGCAGTCGCAGCACGCAGCTGTCCGGTGCCCTGATCGTGGATCCGCGCGGTGCCAACCCACCACACGATCGCATCTTCATGATCGGCTTGTGGGGTGATTCAGCCGCCGGTGCCGCCGGCTCCACGCGCGCTTTTCGCATAGTGATGAATGGCAAATCCTGGCCGCATACCGAACGCGTCTCGTACCAGATCGGCGACACGGTCCGGTTGCGCCTCATCAACGCCGGCGCCGCCGTGCATCCCATGCACCTGCACGGCTTCTATTTCAACGTCGACAGCCGC
Source organism: Gemmatimonadaceae bacterium (assembly GCA_036555845.1). Lineage (GTDB taxonomy): Bacteria > Gemmatimonadota > Gemmatimonadetes > Gemmatimonadales > Gemmatimonadaceae > DASYRX01. Next base: position 2,425 of record DATBKN010000471.1, read on the forward strand.
GGCGCTGAAGCGGCGGACATCATATACGAAGCATCGTCCTCACCGCATCTCGTCGTCACTGAACGACTTACCCCCGCTCGCACATTCAGCCTAACGTGGATTCCGACGAGGGCGGGGAACTGGCTCTTCCATTGTCACGACAACGTGCACATCGCACGCGCGCGCCCGCTCGACGGAAGCGCGCCGCTACCCGAGCATCACGTCGAGAACCACGCGCTCGAGATGATGAGTGGGCCGGTGATTGGATTCCACGTGACGCCGCGCGAGGCTCCTAGCGAAATATCAGAGTCCGGAACTCGCCGGCAGCTCAGGCTGGTGGCGCGAGTCGACTCCGGGGGTAGCGAGCGCGAGCCGTCCTATGGCTACACGCTCGAGGACAAAGGGAAGAGCGCACCGCCGTCTCGCCCGTATCTCCCTGGTCCCACGATTGTGCTCAAGCGCGATGAGCCGGTCAGCATAACGGTTGTCAACGAGCTTCCCGAGCCCACAGCCGTTCACTGGCACGGCATCGAGCTGAACAGCTACTTCGATGGGGTCGCCGGATTCTCCGGCTCGTCTGGTCGTCTCTCGCCAGCCATTGCACCGCGCGATTCATTCGTAGCACGCTTCACGCCGCCGCGGTCGGGTACGTTCATCTATCACACCCACGTGAACGAAGTGCGCCAGCAGCGAGCCGGCCTGTCCGGTGCACTTTTGATTGTAGACGACCCAGCGACGTATGACCCCGCGACTGATCTCGTTATGCTGGTCACGGTACCGCGGCCCATCGCTCAGAACGGGGTCGTCCTGCTGAACGGGAGTTCCACGCCAGGTACTCTCGAAATGAAGGTGGGATCCCGCTACCGGCTGCGATGGATCAACGTGCACACATTTCGACCAAGCATGATCATGAAGCTCATGCGCGATTCGTCATTGATGACGTGGCGACCGCTGGCGAAGGACGGTATGCCGCTCCCCAGCGATCAGTCGACTGCAGGACCGTCGGCGGTACAGATGGGGAATGGCGAGACGTACGATTTCGAGTTCCAGCCGACCGTGGCCGAAGATCTTCGCATCGAGGTCACGGCCGCCAATGGAAGCGTGCTCGTTCGGAGGCCGATTCGCGTGCGTTAGGCCGGCTGCTTCAGGCCGCGCGGGGCCGCGCGGGGCCGGGCTGCCGGCTTCCACGCGATTGTTGGCTTTCGCGAGATACAGGGCGGCATCGGCCGCGGCGAAGCCGCGGCCCCGCTACACCAGCCCGACGCTCATCTCCCGGATTTGATCGGCGTGGCGGGCGGCATGGGCGCCCGCAAAAGCGATCCACTCGTAGGCCGTGAACTCTCCCAGGATGGGATGTGCCGCCGTCACGTCACCTAACGAAAGACCATCCCCGGACGCGACCACTTTCTTGAATGCCTCGCGCGTCTCCATGTAGTCCGTCCACACGCGATCGGGGTCTGTATCGCGCGGTTCGTTTACCTCGGGGGTGACGACGCGGCGGCTACGCACCTCGATCCGCGTCGCCCTTTCCATCGGAAAGAGGGACGCTGCGTCGCACTCCGGAGGGAGCGACCGGGCCTGCTCGATCAACGCGCTCAATCGCTGAACAAGGCGTCGCTCGACGATGTCGAGGTGGTGCACAATCTCCGCCGGAGCCCAGCGATTCGGCGCCGGTCTGACCATGCGACGCTCGTCAGGCACCAGATCGAACGCGGCACGCAGATTGTCAGTCTGGCGGTCGAGGTATGCGAGCAGCTCGACGATACGCGGATGCACGGCGTCAGGCACTACGGTTTCGGAGGCCATGGTCGGTACGGCATGGGATCGTATCAGGAACACGGTACGGCACGCGCAACTGATGCAGCGTG